>NZ_AMRL01000027.1 GCF_000299935.1 Oceanibaculum indicum P24
GCGCCGGCAGGCCGCCGGTGCTGGCCACGCCCATCGCCGGTATGAAGGCCCGGTTGGCGAGGCTGGAACCGTAGAGCTGGCCATTCTTGATGCCGAGCGCCAGGGTCTGGAGATTGCCGCGCTCGTTGCTGATATAGGCCGACTGGCGGCGCACATCGTCGGTCATCTCGTTCAGCAGACGGTCGATCAGCACCACGGTGCGGTTCACATCGTCTTCCAGGATGCCCAGCTGGCGGTGATCTTCCTCGACCGCGCCGGACAGGCCATAGGCCGCCCGCGTGGATTGCAGCAGATAGGCCGACAGGTTGCTGTCGGCAGCGGCGCGGTTGGCCAGCTCGTTCATCCGGCCGACATCATTGTTCAGCGTCTCAAGCTGGCGCTGCGACTGGTCCCACTGCTGGACCAGCACCGGGTTGCCCGGCGTGGTGCCGACCTGCAGGCGCGCATTGATCGCCGCGACCATGCCGTGATAGGCGGAGGCGTTCTGCTCGATGGTGTTGCGGATCTGCTGCAGCGAATCATTGTGCTGCGCAATCGAGCTTTGCAGGCGGCGCAGATCTTCGCGCAGTTCCTGCACCTTCTGCCCGACATAGGTGCCGGTCGGCTGGCCCGGGCGCGGCGGCTCGATCCTGAAATCGGTGCTGCCAAGCGCCGGCGGTGGCGCGCCGAGAACCGGCTGAGCGTTGCGTTCAGCGGGAGACGGCTCGATCGCGACCTGTTGCCCCTGGCTACCGCCCGCCGGATTTTCGCCCGTCAAGGTCGGCCACAGCGTGTCCGACGTGAAGGAACATCCAGAGAGTAGCAGCGCTGCCCCCACAAGACCTGTCCATGAACGGGACTTTGTCATTCCAGACTGCCACATGCTTGTTTCTATTGTCCCCGACTGCGGTCAGCAGACCGTAACCCCCGAAACGCCGCCCTGCCCAGTCCCGATTTAATCGAATGTCCCGAATTAATCGAATCTTTGCAGCAACGCGCGCTAACCGCTTAATTTTGCGTCGATACTACCGAAAGCCCGGCAGTGTCACAAGCTGATTTAACCCGCAACACCGCCAGCGGGCCGGAAAAGCTGACGAACAAACGCATATTCCTGCCCCGGAGCCTGCGAATTACTGCTCTCCAGCGGCGTTTTCCGACGCCGGGCAGGACCCGCGATTTTCCGCGCAATAGCCTATTGCGTTTACCGGAGGCTTTGAGTAGTGTGCGCGCCTCGCTGGGGGGTGGCCCGCCACCACGGCCTTCCCGGACGACAAAGCGCCCGTAGCTCAACTGGATAGAGCATCTGACTACGGATCAGAAGGTTAGGAGTTCGAATCTTCTCGGGCGCGCCATTTTCTGCTGTTGAAGCGAACCGGACCGGGACCTGAGCACAGGCCCGGTTTTTTTTGTGCCCATCTCCGGCCTAGCGTGCCGCCATCTCCTGCGCAAGCTGGCCCAGCAGCCGGCTCATCGCCGCCGCCATGGCAGCGGCTTCCGCGCCATCGCCGGTGCCGGGCGATAGCGCCTCCGAAGCCTGGAACCGGCCGCTGCGCAGCGCCTCGCCTGCCCCAGCGGAAAGCTGCCAGCCGGCCCACAGCGCCACCTGGCCATCCGGCGCCGGCTCGAACCTGTCGATCCGTACATCATAGAGCGCGCCAGCCGGCATGGTTGGCCGCAGCGCGCCCAGCTCCGCCTCCAGCACGCGGCGGATGCCGGCCTCAAGGCGCTCGCCCCAATACTGGCCACGGCGCTCCACCAGCTGGGTTTCCGACATCCGCCAGACCGGATGGCGGCGCTGCAGATATTCCGCGACCTCGATGCGCCCCATCCGCGTCTCCGTCGCCGGTACGGCGGCCGCCGTGCTAGACAGCACGACGACGCGCGGATCGGGGCGCGGCCCGCCGGTGCAGCCGGCCAGCAGCAGGACCAGCAGGAAGAAGCAGGAAAGCCGGGTCAGAAACATGGTCCGCATCTCGCTCACCGCCCGAGGATCAGAAGGTTGGGGTCCCGCTCGATGGCTTCGGCGAAGCTGCGCAGCGCCCGCGTGGCCACCGCCAGATCGCGGATCGCCGATTCCGCATCCTGCCGCAGCACCGAACGGCCATCGACGGTCTGGTTCAACGTCTCGGTCAGGGCGGAAAGCTGCGCCAGGGTGCGGTCGGCATTCTCCAGCACCTTGCGCACATCCGCCGCCGTGGCACCGACTTCCTCTCCCGCCCCATCGCTGAGCGCGGTGACGGAGCGCAGCGCGGTGCGCACCTCCTCCTCCAGCCCCAGCAGCACCACCGTTGCCATGTCGAGGCTGTCATCCAGCCGGTCCATCGTCGTGCCGACCCGGCCGGACATGCCGCCCATTTCCTCGGCAGCGATGTCGGCGAGGCGCTGCACGGCGGTCAGCGTGCCGATCAGCTTGTCCACCGCCTCGCGCAGCGGCAGTTCCGCAATCGTGTCCTTCACCGCCTGGATTTCCGAGCGGATCGAGGCGATCTCCGGCACTGAATCATCCAGCGCCAACAGCCGCTCCGGCGTCTCCGGACGGAAATCCAGCTGCACGCCGAGCTGGCCAGTGATCAGGCTGAGCGTCACCAGCTGGGCGCGCAGGCCCAGTTCGCCCAGCTTGTCGAAATCCGGCACCTGCAGCATCGCCTGGTTGCCGTTCGGCAGGCGCACCACATCGGTTTCCAGTGACATATAGACGGCGATCTGGGCCGAGGCTTCGCCGGGCGATATCTGCAGCTGGATACGCTCCACCCGGCCCACCGGCACGCCGCGGAAGCTGACCGGCGCGCCGATGCTGAGGCCGCCGACCGAGCCATCGAAATAGCTGACGGCGATAAGCCGCTGCTCCCACAGCCGGCCGGCGCCGAAGAACAGTGCCGCCGCGACGGCGAGGGCAATGGCGGCGATCACGAAGCCGCCGACCAGCACCGCCCCCTTGCGTTCCGTTCCGACTGCCATGGCGCCCCGCTCAGGCCTCGCGGCGCAGGAAGGCCTGCACCGTCTTGTTGTCGGATGTGTCGAGCATCGCCTGCGGATGGCCGATCGCCGACGGCACCTTGGTTTCCGCGTCCAGGAAGATCGCCTTGTCAGCCACGGCGAAGATGCTGGCCAGCTCGTGCGTCACCATCACGATGGTGGTCCCCAGCATGTCCCTGATCTGCAGGATGAGGTCATCGAGCCGGCGCGAACTGATCGGGTCGAGGCCGGCCGACGGCTCGTCGAGGAACAGGATGTCCGGGTCCAGCGCCAGCGCCCGCGCCAGGCCGGCACGCTTGCGCATGCCGCCGCTGAGCGAGGCAGGATACAGATCCTCCCGCCCGGCGAGCCCGACCAGCGCCAGCTTGAAGGCGACCATGGCGGCGATCTCTTCCCTCCCCAGCCCCGTGAATATCTCCAGCGGCAGGGCGACATTCTCCCCCACCGTCATCGACGACCAGAGCGCACCGCCCTGGAACAGCACCCCGAAACGCCGGGCAATATCCCCCAGCCCCTCCAGCGGGGTATCGCCATCATACAGGATTTCGCCAGCGGCGGGACGATGAAGGCCGATCAGATGCTTCAAGAGGGTGCTCTTGCCGCAACCGCTGCCGCCCATGATGACGAAGATCTCGCCGCGCGCGACATCGAACTCCACCGCGCGCTGCACCACCACATCGCCATAGGCCATGGTGAGGCCGCGCACCGACAGGGCGGGTTTCACGCCGGTTTCAGATGTCGAGCGCATTGGCGCACACCGCAAAGACGGCATCGAGCAGGATGATGCCGACGATGGAGATGACCACGGCATCCGTCGCCGCCTTGCCGACATCGGCGGCACTGCGCCCCGCCGCCAGCCCGCAGCGGCAGCCGACCGCGGCGACCAGCAGCCCGAAGGTGATGCTCTTCACGAAGCCGAGCGCGAAATTGGCGCCCCCGATGGCGCCGCGCGTCTGCTCCAGATAGGCAACGGTGCTGAGGTCGAGCACGCCGATGGCGATCAGCATGCCGCCCAGCAGGCCCATCGCAGTGCCATAGATGTAGAGCAGCGGCATCATCGCCGAGAGCGCCAGCACGCGCGGCACCACCAGATAGGCGACAGGCGAGATGCCCAGCGTCTTCAGCGCGTCGATCTCCTCATTGCCCTGCATGGCGGCCAGCCGCGCGGCATAGGAAGCACCTGTCCGCCCGGCCACCACGATGGCGGTCATCACCGCCGCCAGTTCGCGCGCCATGGCGATGCCGACCAGATCGGCGACCAGGATGCCGGCGCCGAAATTGCGCAGCTGCACCGCGCCGACAAAGGCAAGGATGGCGCCGACCAGCAGGGTGACGATGGAAACGATGGCCAGCGTGCCGGCACCGGCATCGCGGAACAGTGCCAGCGTCTCCGCCGCGCGCGGGCGCTGGCGTACGCCACGCCGGGGCGCAAACAGCTCCAGCATCACATCGCCGAGGAATCCGACGACGGTGCGCAGGCGGCGCAGTTCAGCCAGCGTGCCGAGGCCGACCCGGCTGGCGAAGCCGCCATCCGATGCTTTGTTGCGGGGCGCGGGCCGGTCCGACTTGTCGGCAAGTTCAAGGGCAGCCGTCAGCGATTCGGGCAGCCCGTCCAGGCGGAGCTTCTGGCCGCGGCGGGCGGCCTCCGCCTTCAGCGCATAGAGGAAAGCGGGAAGGGTTGCGTCCCAGCGCTCCAGATCGCGCACCCGGACGGTCAGGGTGGTGCCCTCGGCCTCTGCGGGCTGGGCCAGCAGGTCGCGCAGGCGCGGCGGCTGTCCCGTCATGGTCCAGCTGCCGGACAGGGTCAGCACGACAGTCCGGCCGTCCCGCGACACGGCAATGCGGTTGTCCCTGGCGGGCATGGCCTGGAGAGCCCTCCTCTGGCGCCATCGGCGCGGCACGCTTTCCGACAGTGCTACAATGCGGATGGGCCAGGATCAACCGTGCGGGGTATTTCCGCTTCCCTTACGCCCCCGGTCACTCTGCCGGGCTGGGGACGGGCTTCTGTGGATCGGCCAGGATTTCCGGCGCCTCGCCGCCGCGCTGGCGGGTCAGCAGCGTATAGATGGTCGGCACCACGAACAGGGTGAGGATCGTGCCGCAGGTCATGCCGCCGACGATCACCCAGCCGATGGCCTGGCGGCTTTCCGCGCCGGCACCGGTGGCCACCGCCAGCGGCACCGCGCCCAGCACCATGGCGCCCGTCGTCATCAGGATCGGGCGCAGCCGCAGCACGGCGGATTCCACCACCGCCTCGCGCAGCTTCATGCCGCGTTCCTGCAGCTGGTTGGCGAACTCCACGATCAGGATGCCGTGCTTGGTGATCAGCCCGACCAGCGTGATCAATCCGATCTGGCTGTAGATGTTGATCGTGTTGCCGGTGAAATACAGCGCTGCCAGCGCGCCGGTCAGCGACAGCGGCACGGTCAGGATGATGATCAGCGGATCGACGAAGCTCTCGAACTGCGCCGCCAGCACCAGATAGATGAAGGCCAGCGCCAGCAGGAAGATGACATAGAGCGCCTGGCCGGCCTGGCGGAATTCGCGCGACTGGCCATTCAGGTCGGTCTGCACATTGGCCGGCAGTACGCGCGCCGCCGTCTCCTCCAGGAACACCAGCCCCTCGCCCAGCGCGTAGCCCGGCGCCAGGTTGGCGGTGATGGTGGCGGAGCGCAGCTGGTTGAAGCGGTTCAGCTCACGCGGGGCGACCACCTCCTCCACCTTCGCGAGGTTGGAAAACTGCACCATCTCGCCGCGCGGCGTTCGCAGATAGATGCCCGACAGATCGCCCGGCGTGCGGCGGTCCGCATCCTCGACCTGGACGATCACGTCATACTGCTCGCCATTCATGTTGAAGCGCGTGACCTGGCGCCCGCCCAGCAGGGTTTCCAGCGTGCGCCCGATGACCGAGATGGGGATGCCGAGATCGGCTGCCTTCTCGCGGTCCACATCAATATCGAGCTGCGGCTTGTTCAGCTTCAGATCGTCGTCGAGGTTGACGAAGCCCGGATATTCCCGCGCCTCCTTCATCACCAGTTCCAGATAGCCTTCCAGCTCCTGATAGCTGGCCGTCGTCTGCAGCACGAACTGGATCGGCCGCTCGCGCGAATTCTGACCAAAGGCCGGGCGGTTGATGGCGAAGGCGCGGATGCCGGCAATCTTCGCCAGCTTCTTCTGCAGCTCCTCCACCACTGTCTGCTGCTTGCGGTCGCGATCCTCCCAGTTCTTCAGGCGCGCGAAGGAGACCGACTGGGTGACATCGGGGAAGCCGGTGATGACGATGGCGCCCTCCACCTCCGGCGTGTCCAGCAGCATCTTCTCGAACTTCTGGGCGTAGTGATCGGCGAATTCCAGCGTCGCCCCTTCCGGCGCGCTGGAGAACACGTTGATGGTGCCGCGATCCTCGGTCGGCGCCAGTTCCGACTTCAGGTTCGTGAACAGGAAATAGCTCGACCCGGCGACACCCAGGCCGACCAGCACCACGAGGAAGCGCACCTTCAGCGAGCCGATCAGCAGCCGGCGATAGCCATTGGCGAAGCTGTTGAACGCCCCTTCCAGCAGATTATAGAGGCGACCGTGCGATTCGTGCGCCTTCAGCATCTTGGAGCACATCATCGGCGTCAGCGTCAGCGCCACGAAGCCCGACACCACGACAGCGCCGGCCAGCGCCAGCGCGAACTCGATGAACAGCCGGCCGGTGCGGCCCTCGGCGAAGGCCACCGGCGTGAACACGGCGGCCAGCGTCATCGTCATGGCGATGACCGCGAAGGCGATCTCCTTGGTGCCGACGATGGCGGCGCCGAACGGCGTCTTGCCCATCTCCAGATGGCGGTGGACGTTTTCCAGCACGACGATGGCGTCGTCCACCACCAGGCCGATGGCCAGCACCATCGCCAGCAGGGTCAGCGTGTTGATGCTGAAACCCATGGCGAACATGAAGATGAAGGCGCCGATCAGCGAGACCGGGATGGTGACCATCGGGATGATGGTCGCGCGCAGGCTGCGCAGGAAGAAGAAGATCACCAGCACGACCAGCACCACCGCCTCGATGATGGTGGTGAACACATTGTCGATCGACCGCTCGATGAAGACCGAGGTGTCGAAGGCCACTTCCGCCTGCATGTCGGGCGGCAGGTCGGCGACGATCTTCGGCAGTTCGGCGCGCACCGCCTTGGAGACTTCCAGCGGGTTGGCGGTCGCCTGCTTCACGATGCCCAGCGTCAGCGAGTTCACGCCATTATAGCGCGAGACACGGCGGTTATCGGCCGGTCCCAGCTCCGCACGGCCGACATCGCGCAGCTTCACCTGGAAGCCGTTCGCCTCCTTCAGCACGATGTTCTCGAACTGCTCCGGCGTCACCAGGTTGGTGCGCGACAGCACGGTGAATTCGCGGCTGAGACTCTCGATGCGCCCGGACGGGATTTCCACATTCTGCTGGCGCAGCGCGTTCTCGACATCCTGGACGGTCAGGTTGTAGCCGGCCAGCTTGGCGCGGTCGATCCACACCCGCATGGAGAAGCGGCGCTCGCCATAGATGCGCACCTCGGCGAGGCCCGGCAGGGTCTGCAGCCGGTCCACGAAGAAGCGGTCGGCATAGTCCGTCAGCTCCATGGAGGAGCGGCCCGGCGCGGAGAAGCCGACGAACAGGATCGGCGAGGCATCGGCCTCCACCTTGGAGATCACCGGCTCCTCGATCTCCTCCGGCAGGCGGCCGCGCACGCGGCTCACCCGGTCGCGCACGTCGCTGGCCGCGACATCCGGGTCGGTGCCGAGGCGGAAGCGGATGGTGATGTCGGAGCGTTCCTGCCGGCTCCGGGAGATGATGGTCTCGATGCCCTCGATGCCGGAAATCGAGCTTTCCAGCACCTGCGTCACCTGCGATTCGATGATCTCCGCGCTGGCGCCCAGATAATCGGTACGCACGGAGACGACAGGCTCGTCGATGTTGGGATATTCGCGGACCGGCAGACGGTCGTAGCTGACCATGCCGACCAGCAGGATCATCAGGCTCATGACGGTCGCGAAGACCGGACGCCTGACGCAAAGCTCGAACAGGTTCAAGGGCCGCTCCCCTTAGCTGCCGGGGGCGGTGCGGCCAGTGCCGGCGACCGGCGCGCCACGACCGACCACATCGACCTTGATGCCATCGCGCAGCCGGAGCTGCCCGGCGACGACCACGACGTCCTTCGGCTTCAGCCCGGACAGCACCTCGACCAGGCCGGGCCGGCGCTCGCCAAGCTGCACCTCGGTCAGCACCGCCTTATCCTCGACCAGCCGATAGACGAAGCGCTTCTGGCCGACCGGCGTGACCGAGGATTCCGGCACCAGCACGGCATCCGGCCGGGTCTCGGCAATGATGGTCAGGCGGATGAACAGGCCGGGCGACAGGGCGAGATCGGGGTTGGGCACCAGCGCGCGGATGCGCAGCGAGCGGCCATTCACATCGATCTGCGGGTCGATGGCGTAGATTTCGCCGGTGAAGCTCTGGCCGGCCAGCGCGTTGGCGGTCATCTCGATCTTCTGGCCGACGCGGACCGCCGTCAGATAGACTTCCGGCACCCGGAATTCCGCCTTCAGCGGATCGATCTGCTGCAAGGTTACAATAGTATCAGCCGGCGTCACATAACGGCCGAGGCTGATGCTGCGCAGACCCAGCACGCCGGAGAAGGGCGCGCGGATCGTCGCCTTGTCCAGCCGCGCCTTGGCGAGATCGACACCGGCCTCGTCGGAGCGCAGCCGGGCAACCGCCTCGTCGCGCGCGCGCACCGTGCCGGTGCCCTGCTTCAACAGCGTGTCGGCCCGGTCGTAATTAGCCTTGGAAAGCGACAGGTTGGCCTGCGCCTGGGCGAGTTCGGCCTGGAGGATATCCTTGTCCAGCTCGACCAGCGGGGCGCCGCGCTCAACGCGCTGCACATCCTCGAACAGGATGCGCGAGATTCGGCCAGAGATTTCCGGCTGGATCGTCACCGCCTCGTTCGGCAGCAGCGAGCCGACGGCAGTGATTTCCGTACGCACCGTATCGACGGTCACCTCGGCGACCTCGACTGGCGGGCCGGCATTCTGCTGCGGCGCGGGTTTTGCGGTCTGGCCATTCGCACTTTGGGCTACCGCGGCGGACCGCTCAGCCTTCAGATGATAGGCCACCCCGCCGCCTGCGGCAGCCAGTACCAGCAGCCCCGCCAGAATCTTCCAGCCTGCGCTCATCGCTTTCCGTATCCATGTCGAAGGGCAGAAATCCGCATTTCCGCGCTTCCTGATAATGAGGCCGGGTCGCAAAGAGTCAAGGCGCCTTACAGGCTTAAGGCCGTTATGCGGCAGCGCTCGACGGGCTTTCGGCCGCCGCCACGCAGGATAGTGCCCCGGGGATCGGCATGGCGGGGGTCGATCCGGCCAAAGCGCCAGCCGCGACCGTGTCAGACTCCGCCGCGTTCTCCTGCGCCTTCGCCCGGCTCGCCGCCAGTTCCGGCGCGATCACGAAATTCGCCCGGCGCACCCGCACCCGGTTGATCATGCCGTCGGAGATTTCCTGCGCCGTCGCCGTCAGGAAGACTTCCACCTCGCCCTTGGTCAGCTGCACGAGCCGGCCCTGCGCCAGGGCGGAAAGCTCCCCCTCCAATGCCGGGCGCAGGTCGGGCAGCAGATCGCGCACCATCTGCGTATGGCCGGGGCGCGGCACTTCGAGGTCGATCTCCAGCTGATAGACCCGGTCCGGCTCGGCCTCGTCGCCCAGCGGCACGATCAGCGGGCTGCCCGGCCGCACGATGTTCAACTGGCCCAGCACCATCAGCCGCCGCCGCCGGTGGGCGAGCTGCGCCAGCATCACCATGACGACGACGAACAGCGCAGTGACGGCGATCACGAAGCCGGTGGTGGCGATCACCGCGTCGCGGATCGCCATGCCTTCCAGATCGAAGGGGCGCAGATAGCTGCCGAACAGCAGGATGAAGGGGGCATCGCCATCGAATATGGCGTCATAGCCAGCCATCGTCGCATAGACATGCAGGCCCAGATTCCAGAAGGCGAGCGCAAGAACGGTGATGTAGAACGCGGAAAGTGCTGCGATCACACTGTTGTAGGGTGGCATGCGGAACCCTTTGCGCAACGCCCGGACAGGGCGGGCAAGAGAATGCCAGCAGCGCCCCCGGCAATCCAGCGGTATTTTGCGGCCATACCCGGTTGCTCCACCACCTATGGTGGCGTGGCGATGCGTGCCGGGCTAGAACGCCAGCCGTCCGTAGAGGTTATCGAAAGGCAGCATGACATGCGCCCGATAGGCCGGGCGCTCCTGAAGCCGGGCGAACCAGGCCTGGACATTCGGCACCTCGGGATAGTCCAGCCCCATGCCGAAATAGCGGAACAGGCAGGCCCCCGCCGGGATGTCGGCCAGCCCCAGCCGGTCGCCGGAGAGATAGGGCCGGTCCGCAAGCTCGGCGTCCAGCACGCGCATATATTGGGCGCAGGCATCCTGCTTCACCCGGATCGCGGTCCAGTCGCGCCTGTCCTCCGGCGTGCGGTAATAGCCCCAGAACAGGCCGGAGAGGAAAGCCGGCTGCAGGGCGGTGGCCGACCAGTCCATCCAGCACTCGTCACGGGACCGGGCCGCCGGATCGTCGTGCCAGAAGGACTCCTTGCCGTACACCGCCGCCAGATAGCGCAGGATGGTGTGGGATTCCCAGATCACCGTGCCACCCCCATCACGGGCAGCATCGCGGATCACCGGCACCCTGCCATGCGGGTTCATCGCGCGGAATTCCGGCGTATCCAGCCCGCCGGCATCGCCCCCGGCATCGATATGGGTGTGCGGGATGTCCAGTTCGCCAATCAGCCACATCACCTTCTGCACGTTGAAGGCGCTGCGCCGGCCCCAGATGGTGAGCCCAGTTTGGTCGCTCACGAGGAGCCTTCCTGCTTCTTCGCCAGGTCCTCCAGCTTGCGGCGCAGCTGCTCGTTCTTGAAGTCGGCCAGCCGGTAGGCCCAGCCCTCAGCCCGCGCATTGATCTCGGCGGCTTCCGCCTTCACCTCGTCCGCGGCATCGGGCAGCGCGGCAGCGGTGTAGCGTGTCCACAGCTTGCCATCGCGCTCAGCAAAGCCGATGGTCACGGCCAGCCCGTCGAAGGTGGTGTAGCGCGTCACCGCCTCCTGCAGCGCGATCCCCTCGGCCGGCATCACGGCGTCGAACACCAGCTTGTCCAGCGTGCCGGCGGTGGCGTTCACGGTGAACTGGTTCTCCACCTTCATGCCCTCGGGCAGATCGACGATGCGGAACTCATTGCCCTCGCGGCTGTCCTTGGCGACCGTCAGGCTGCCACCCTCAGGATGATCAATGACCACCTGCTTCACCCGGCCGCGCGACACGTCGGCGATGCGCCGGTCCAGCCAGTCGATGGCCTCGGTGCGCGGGTCGAGCCGGCTTTCCGCCAGGAAGGCCTGCCCGCCATCGGGCCGGCGCACATAATGCGCGTCAGGCTGACCGCCTTGGCCGAAGCGCTTCTTGCCGACGATCAGCTCCGCCAGCACCTTGCCGGCGCCATCCAGCACGGTGACCCGGCGGGAGCGCGCCTCTTCCGCATCCAGCGGCTCGACCTCCAGCCGGGCGAACATCTCCGGCCGCTCGGTCTTGGCCTCGACAATCCGCATGTCGGCAAGCGCCAGCAGCAGCGCGCGCACCGCCTCGCCGCGCGCCGGGTAATTATGCGCATTCTCGACTACCCAGCCCTCGCCGGCCCGGACCAGCGTCACGCTGTCGCGGCGATCCTCCAGCTGGATGGCGGCAACCTCGTTCAGCCGGTCGGTCAGGTTGGGGAACACCGGCTCGGCGCTGACGCTGCCGATGGCCGCAGCGTGGCGCTGCCAGGCGGCATGGCCGGCGGCGCCGACCGCGAGCAGGGTCACGACGAACAGGATCCAGAAGCCGCGGGCGGTCATGCGGATGCTCCTTTCCCCGAAGGCGTTGCGGAAATCGCCCCTCGCCGGCGCCGGGCGGCGCGGGCGAGGCCGACAAGGATAGCGGCCAGCACCACGAGCAGCGGCACCAGACCGATATTCAGGAACAGCAGGCGGGTCTGCAGCGCGTCGATATCCTCGCGCAGGGAGCGCTGCACGGTGCGCAGCTCACGCCGCGCCTCCAGAATATCCTCCTGAATCTTGGCGATCTCGGCGCGCTGCGCGTTGGTCAGGATGGCACCGCCGCCGGGCGCGTCCTTGGAGCGCAGCTCCTCCAGCCGGGCCAGCGAGGCCTGCAGGCGTTCCTGCAGCGCCTCCTCCTGCGCGCGGAAGCGCTGGTCGGCCTCGCGGCGCATTTCCTCGATCACCGTGAAGGGCCGGGCGATCATGCCGCGCCCGCGCAGATCGACCAGCGCCGAACTGCCTGACAGGCTCTCCAGCAGGTTCATGACGAAGTCGCCATTGTTGGCGAACGGCGTGACCACCTGCTGGCCGAAGAAATCCTGCACCTGGACCCAGAATCGGTCATCCAGCAGGTCGGTATCGGCGATTACCGCGAACATCGCCTCGCCCTGCGATTCGGTGCGGAACTCCGGCAGCTCCTTCGGCGCCCCAGCATCTCCTGGGGTCTCGCCTTCGGGCACCGGACGGCCGTCCGGGAAGGCGGTCGCGAGCCGGCCCTGGAAGCGCGCGGCCAGCACCTTCGCCTCACCGCCCGGCTTGTACTCGCGCAGCAGCCCCTGCGGATCGGGGCGCGGCCGCAGCCGGTCCACCGGGATCATCATCGATTCCGGGCTGGTGGTGATCAGCGGCGTCATGGTGAGGCCGGCACCCTCCGCCAGCCCGACCGCGCCGGCGCTGGCCATGGACAGGCGCTGCAACTCACCGGTGACCGGCAAATCCTGATTGATGTTGCCGCGCTGCAGATTCAGCCAGACCACGAAATCGACCGGCACCACCTGGCTGCCGGCGCCGGCATTCACCCGGCGCGCGGCGCGGCGGTCACCGACCACCTCGCCCTGCGAGACGGTGACACCCCATTTATCGAACAGGGCGGGCAGCGCGCTGGCCGTATCCAGCTTCGGCTGGCCCGACGGATCGGGGATAGTGGCGTCAGCCTCGGAATAGGGATCGACGAAGAAGATCGCGCGGCCGCCGGCCATCATGAACTGGTCGATGGCGTAGAGCGTCTTTTCCGGCAGGTTCTTCGGATGCACGACGAACAGCACATCGACATCCGGCGCCACCCGGTCGATGGCGGTGCCGATGGTGCGCACCTGAAAGACCTGTCGCATCTGCTGCAGGATCGTCCAGGGCGGGGCGACCTGCCCGCCGGGCATGAAGCGCCCTTCCAGCGGCAGGCCGGCGATCATGCCGACCACCTTGCGTTCCGGGTTGGCCAGATTGTTCACGATGCGGGTCAGGTCATACTCCAGGAAGCGCTCGCGCTCCGGCTGGAAGAAGGGGATGACCTGCTCGTCATCGGTCAGGTTGGTGCCGACCAGGCCGAAATAGACCTGCTCGCCGGACTGGTCGATGGGCACGCCCTGCAGCCCGAAGCTGACCGCGCGGTCCTCCACGGTCGAGAAGGGCTCGGGGTCGAAAATCTCCAGCTGGATCTTCCCGCCGGCCAGATTGGCGTATTCCTGCAGCAGGTTGCGCACGCGCTGGCCATAGGCGGCATAGGCCGGCAGCTCGCGCCCCAGCCGCTCGGAGAAGAAGAAGCGCAGGGTGATCGGCTCCTCGATCTTCGACAGCGTCTCGCGCGTGCCGGACGACAGGGTGTAGAGCCGGTCCTCAGTCAGGTCGAGCCGGGCCGAGGTGAAGGTGACGCTGGAATAGACATTGACCGCGACGAACAGCAGCGCGACCAGCGCCAGCGACAGCCAGGCATAGGAAGGACGCACAAGAGAGGAACGGGTTTGCGGGGTCTTGGCCATGGTTCAGCGCCCCTTCTTCAGATCGACCAGCAGCGCCGTGGCCCACAGGAAGGCCAGGATCGCCGAGAGATAGAAAATGACGTCGCGCAGATCGATGACGCCGCGCGTGATGTCCTGGAAATGCGCCAGGAAGCTGAAGGAGCGCAGCGCCTCCAGCATCGGCGCTGGCGCCCAGCCGGTGAAGAAAGACAGCACCAGCGAGGAGCCGGCGGAGACGAAGAGGACACCGACTGCCGCCGTCAGCACGAAGGCGATGATCTGGTTGCGGGTCAGCGCGGACAGGGCCGAGCCCAGCGCCAGATAGGCGCCGGCCAGCAGCGCGCTGCCGATATAGGATGCCAGGATCACGCCATTATCCGGATCGCCCAGATAATTGACGGTGATCCACAGCGGGAAGGTCAGCGCCAACGCGATTGTCGTGAAGGCCCAGGCGGCGAGGAACTTGCCGGCAACCGCGCTGCCGATGGAGACCGGCAGGGTCAGCAGCAGCTCCAGCGTGCCGCTCTTGCGCTCCTCCGCCCACAGCCGCATCGCCACCGCCGGCGTCAGCACGAGATAGAGCCAGGGATGGAAGCCGAAGAAACCCTGCAGGCTGGCCTGCCCGGCCTCGAAGAAACTGCCGACGAAGAAGGTGAAGGTCGCCGTCAGCATCAGGAAGATGACGATGAAGATATAGGCCAGCGGCGTCAGGAAATAGCTCGCCAGCTCGCGCTTGAAGATTGCCCAGACACCCATCGCTTTAGCCCTGTTCCCCGGTCTTTTTCGGATTGGTGATGTCGCGGAACACCTCATCGAGGCGGCCGCGCTCCAGCCGGATTTCGTCCGCCGCGATATCGGCATCGCGCAGCGCCTGGCTGACCGCCGGCAGGATGGTCTTGCGGCGCTGGGCCAGCACGGTCAGCGTGCCATCCCCCTCCTCCAGGCCGGCCGCGCCCGGAATATCCGCCAGCGCCTTGCGGGCGGCGGGCAGAGCACTCTTCTTCAGCCGCACCGTGACCGCGTTATGCAGGCGCGACCGCGCTTCCAGCTCAGCTGGGGTACCGTCGGCGACGATCTGCCCGCCGGCAATCACGACGGCGCGGCTGCACAGCGCGTCCACCTCCTCCAGGATGTGGGTCGAGATGATGATGGCCTTGTCCTTCGCCATGCTGCCGATCAGCGTGCGCACCTCATGCTTCTGGTTGGGGTCGAGACCGTCGGTCGGCTCGTCCAGCACCAGCACCTCGGGGTCATGCAGCAGCGCCTGCGCGAGCCCGACGCGGCGCTTGAAGCCCTTGGACAGCGTGTCGATCGGCTGATACAGCACGCCGCCCAGCGTGGTGCGGTCGATGGCGGCCTCGATCTTCGCCTTGCGGTCGGCGCCCTTCAGCCCGCGCACATCGGCGCAGAATCCAAGGAACCCTAGCGGCGTCATGTCGCCATAGGCCGGCGCACCTTCCGGCAGGTAGCCGATGCGGCGCTTCACTTCGATCGGCTGGCGGCCGACATCGAAGCCGCACACCTCGGCGCTGCCCCCGGTCGGCTCCAGAAAGCCGGTTATCATCTTCATGGTGGTGGATTTGCCGGCGCCATTGGGGCCGAGGAAGCCCAGCACCTCCCCCCTGGCGACGGCGAAGGAAATGCCGTCAACGGCGCGGATCGGCCCGAAATGTTTCGCCAATCCGCTGACTTTGATCATCTCGGTCACTGACCGCTCCCCCTGTTCCGCCTTTTGCGCCTTCAGCGTTTCGTTCCCGGCCGTACCTGCTTCCCCCCACGGGACGGCGACCTTCACTTTTCGACCCGCTGATTTACGAATGCAGCGCTATTTTTCAAGAGCTTGTGGCAAAATCTTGGCGACAGCCCCGCAACCGGCAGGGCTTTTAAGCCGGAGACCCTAGGACATGGCGGCGGCGGAGGCCACAAAGAAAGCCATCGATGGCGCCGCGCTGGTCCGGCGTATCCGGCTGGGCAGCGGGCTCGTGCTGGCGTTTTTCGTCATCACGCATTTCCTGAACCATTCCCTCGGCCTGATCTCGCTGGAGGCGATGGAGCAGGGCAGACTCTATTTCATGGCGTTCTGGCGCGCCAAGACCGCGATGTATGTGCTGTATGGCGCGCTGCTGACGCATCTGGCGCTCGGCCTCTGGTCGCTCTACAAGCGCCGGCCGATCCTGCGCGTGCCGCCCTGGGAGCTGGCGCAGATGGCGCTGGGCCTGTCGATCCCGCCGATCCTGGTCGGCCATGTGTTCGACACGCATTTCGGCTTCACCCTGGCCGGGGTGGACGATACCTACGCCTATGTCCTGCTGCTGCTGTGGGTGGAGCGGCCCTATGGCGCGGTGCTGCAGATCGCGCTGCTGCTGACCGCCTGGCTGCATGCCTGCATCGGCCTGCATTACTGGCTGCGCATCCGGCCCTGGTATCCGAGGGCCGTTCCGGCGCTCTATACGATCGCCCTGCTGCTGCCGGTGCTGGCGCTGCTGGGCTTCGTGCAGGGCGGGCTGCAGGTGATCGCGCTGGCCGAGACGCCGATGTGGCTGGAAAGCTACAAGCAGACCATCGACTATCCCGATGCGGCAGGCTGGGCGCGCATCCGCAATGCGGCGGAGACCGGTCAACAACTGTTCCTCGGCGGCATCGCGCTGGCGCTGCTGGGACGAGGCGCGCGGCGGCTGGCGGGGCTGCGCCGCAAGGGGGCCAGCGTGCGCTATCCCGATGGCGGGGTCTGCCACATCGCCCCTGGCACCACGATCCTGGAGGCAAGCCGCATTGCCGGCCGGCCGCATGCCTCGGTCTGCGGCGGGCGCGGACGCTGTTCCACCTGCCGGGTGCGGATCGATGCCGGCGAGGAGTGCCTGCCGCCGCCGGCACCGGAGGAGGCGCGCGTGCTGCGCCGGATCGCCGCCCCGCCGAAGGTGCGGCTGGCCTGCCAGGCGAAGCCCGCCGGCGATGTGCAGGTGACGCCGCTGCTGCCGGCCGCCGCCAGCGCCCGCGATGCGCTGCGCGCCGGACGCGAGTCCGGCGGGCGGGAGCAGCAGGTGGCGATCCTGTTCGCCGATCTGCGCGGCTACACGAAGCTGTCGGAGGACCGGCTGCCCTTCGACACGGTGTTCCTGCTGAACCGCTATTTCGCCGAGACCGGACAGGCCATCACCAGTGCCGGCGGGCGCATCGACAAATTCATCGGCGATGGCGTGATGGCGCTGTTCGGCGCGGAAGACGGCGCCGACCCGGCGCTGGCCTGCCGCCAGGCGCTGGCCGCCGCGCGCGCCATCGGCGAGGGGCTGGACCGGCTGAACCAGGCACTGTCGCACGAGTTGAAGGAACCGCTGCGCCTGGCCATGGGGCTGCATGTCGGGCCGGCCATCGTCGGCGTGATGGGCTATGGCCCGGCGATGGCGCTGACCGCCATCGGCGATGCGGTGAACACCGCCAGCCGGCTGGAAAGCATCGCCAAGGAACGCGACGCGCAGCTGGCTGTTTCGCAGGCGCTGGTCGCGCTTGCCGTGATGGAGGCCGGCGCCGGGCTAGAGGCCCACCCGCTTGAGGATGTCGCGATCCGCGGCAAGCGCGAGCCGATGCCGGTGCGCCTCGTCGCCCGCGCCGCCGACCTGCCAAGGTGAGGGGATTTATCTCTCCTACACCCTCCGCCTCTCTGTCCGTCACCCCCGCACTTGTTGCGGGGGTCCAGGCCTCGGCTTGCTGGATGCCCGCCCGAGTAAGCTGAACCCTGGATTCCCGGCACCCATGGGGCTTGGGGCCGGGAATGACGAAAAGGGGGTAGGAAAAAACTTGGCCGCCCCCCTACTTCGCGAGCAGCGTATCGACCGTGTCGGTGACGGTGCGGCTGTCCGGCTTCACCGTGGAGGGCCAGGCGGCGGCAATGGTGCCGTCGGGGGCCAGCAGATATTTGTAGAAGTTCCAGCGCGGCGCCTTGGACTCGCCCAGCGTGTCGGCGATCCAGCGATAGAAGGGATGGGCGTCCGCCCCGGTGACCGGATATTTCGCGGTCATCGGGAAATTGATCCCGAAATTCACCTCGCAGAACTGCTTGATCTCATCGGTGCTGCCCGGCTCCTGCCCGCCGAAATCGTTCGACGGCACGCCGAGCACGACGAGGCCGCGGTCGCGGTACTTTTCCCACAGCGCCTGCAGCCCCTCATACTGGGGCGTGAAGCCACAGCGCGAGGCGGTGTTCACCACCAGCACCGGGCGGCCGCGATACTGGTCCAGCGGCAAGGCACCGCCATCAATGGACTCGAAGCTGAAATCGAAGCCGCTTCCCGTCCCGGTCGCCGGGGCCGATTGCGGCAATACCGTGCTGACGGCAGCAGCGACCAGCATGCCGGCGAAGCTGGCGAGGCCCTTCTTAGCCATATCGTTCCTCCTTCCACGGGTCGCCATTGTTGTGATAGCCGCGCACTTCCCAGAAACCGGGGGCGTCCCGGTCAACGAAGCGGATGTCGCGCAGCCACTTGGCGCTCTTCCAGAGATAGAGCTTCGGCAGGATAAGTCGAACCGGTCCGCCATGTTCGCGGGTGATCGCCTTGCCTTCCCACTTGGTCGCCAGCAGCACATCCGCATCGTCGAAGGCCGACAGCGGAATGTTGGTGGCATAGCCGTCATAGCATTTCAGGATGACGAATTTCGCCTCCGGCTTCGGCTTCACGACCGACAGCAGATGCCGCGCCGACACGCCCTCCCAGCGATTGTCGAAGCGCGACCAGGCGGTCACGCAATGCATGTCGGAGGTATCCTCGAACACCGGCTGCGCCATCAGCGTCGCCCAGTCCCAGCTGACCGGGTTCTCGACCAGCCCGGTGACCGATAGCTTCCATTCCTTCTGCGTGACCACCGGATGGGAGCCGAGGTCCAGCACCGGCCAGTTCTTCACCTCGCGCTGGCCGGGCGGCAGCTTGCGCTTCGCGGGGCTCGCCGTCTCGCCGGTCAGCAGCCGGCCGTCACGGGCCCATTTCTGCTTGGTCTCGATCAGCTTGCGCTTGATCGGCCCGAAGATATCGCCGCCGCTATCGCCATCCTGGGGCATCGCCGTCTCTTTCATGAGAATTGGTGCCTAAACATAAGACGTCCGCCCCGCCTGGCGAAGCCCCCGCCCGTTCACGCCTGCGCGAGGCTGGCATATCCCGACATGCGGTAGAAGGCCCGCCCCGCATCGTGTATTCATGGGACACGGCTCCATCCTACCAGAAGCAACAAAAAGCCATGCCCGTTCTGTTCCTTCCGCCAACAGCCCTGACCTGCCAGCACAATGCATGACTGGCTGTTCCTGAAGTCGATCCTGGCCGGCCTCGCCATCGCCGCCCCGGTCGGTCCGGTCGGTGTACTGTGCGTGCACCGCACCGTGCTGGAAAGCCGGCTGCATGGGCTGGTCTCCGGGCTGGGAGCGGCGGTGGCGGATGCGCTCTATGGCGTGGTCGCGGCCTTCGGGCTGGCCGCCATCGCGCATCTGCTGCTGGACCATACGGCGGAGATGCAGCTGGCCGGCGGCATCCTTCTGCTGGGCATGGGGGTAAAGACCTACCTGAAGAGGACCGCCACCCTGCCGAAGGGGCAGGAGCCGCTGCGCATGCATTCGCTGCTGGGGGATTTCTGCACCACCTTCGTGCTGACACTGATCAACCCGATCACCATCCTGGCCTTCGCCGGCATCTTCGTGGCGCTGGGCGTCTTCATCGATGCCGACAAGGCGCTGCTCGACCCGATCCTGGTGGTGCTGGGTGTGTTTATCGGGTCGTGCCTGTGGTGGTTCGGCATCGCGCTGGGGGCCGGGTTGCTGCGCGGCCGGCTGGACATCCACCATCTGGAATGGATGAACAAGATTTCCGGCGCGCTGATCTTCATCTTCGGCGCCGCCGCGCTGATCGACCTGGCCTTGTAACGCCATGGCCGCTCCCCGCATCGTCAGCCTGCTGCCCAGCGCCACCGAGATCGTGGCCGGCCTCGGCCATGCCGGCAATCTGGTCGGGCGCAGCCACGAATGCGACTTTCCTGGCGGCCTCGGCGAGTTGCCCGTCGTCAGCCGGCCGCGTATCGACATCAGCGTGCCGTCGGCCGAGATCGACCGTCAGGTGAAGCAGGCGGCGCGCAACGCACTGTCGGTGTTCGAGGTGGACGAGACGATGCTGGCCGAGTTGCAGCCGGACGTGATCGTCACCCAGGATCTGTGCAAGGTCTGCGCGGTCAGCCTGGGCGAGGTGGAGCAGGCGGCCTGCGAGCTGACCGGCCGGCCGGTGCGCATCGTCTCCTGCAGCCCGGCCAGCCTCGCGGATATCTGGACCGACATCCGCCGCGTCGCCCGCGCGCTGGGAGCCATCCGTCAGGGCAAGGCGCTGATCGACCGGCTGACGCTCGCCATCGAGGGCATCGAATCGCAGACGCGGCTGATCGAGCCGAAACCGACCGTGGCCTGTATCGAATGGCTGGACCCGCCGATGGCGGCCGGCAACTGGGTGCCTGAGCTGATCGCGCGGGCCGGCGGCGTCAGCCTGTTCGGCGAGGCCGGCAAGCATTCGCCCTGGCTGGAGCTGGAGGCGCTGCTGCGGATCGATCCGGATGTGGTGGTGATCGCGCCGTGCGGGTTCGAGATTCCGCGCACCCTGTCGGAGATCACCAGCCTCACCGGCCAGCCCGGCTGGGCCGACATGCGCGCGGCGCGGGACGGGCGCGTCTTCGTCGCCGACGGCCACCATTTCTTCAACCGGCCGGGACCGCGCATCCTGGAGACGCTGGAAATCCTGACCGAGATTCTGCATCCGGGCCGCTTCGCCTTCGCCCATGAAGGCACCGGCTGGGTCAGGCTGTAACCAGCGCAGTGGGAACCGACTTCAGGCGGCCTGCGCGATCCGGTCCACCTTGATCTCATCGGCACGCTTCATCGCCTGCGCCAGATCGTAGGCCGCCTGCAGCCGGTACCAGGTTTCGGCACCGCCGCCGAACGCCTTGTCGAGCCGGATCGCCATTTCCGGGGAAATGCCGGCATGACCGTTCACCAGATCGGAAAGCTGCTTACGGCTGACCCCAAGGCGCTTCGCCGCCTCGGACACTGTGAGGCCGAGCGGCTCCAGACAATCATGCCGCACGGACAGACCGGGGTGCGGTGGGTTCTTCATCGACATGGCGGCCTCCTTCCTCAGTGGTAATCGACCAGATCAACATCGTGGGCGTCGCCACCCTCCATCCGGAATATGATCCGCCAGTTACCGGTCACTGTAACGGACCAGAATCCTTCCAGAGTGCCTTTCAGCGCATGCAACCGCCATCCGGGTAGGTCCATCTCCGAAGCATTCCGCGCCTGATCCAGACGGGCGATCACGCGTTCGATCTTATCGGCCTGTTCCGGCGGCAACCGACGCCTCTCTCCCTTCTCATAGAGAAGCTTCAGGCCCTTATGTCGGAAGCTGCGGATCACGTGAAAAGTGTAACGTGACACCTATCAAATTGGCAAGCGTAGGAAAACAGGCGCAGCTTGTCTGCTACACCCGCTCCGACAGCCAGATGGCGAGGCGGGAGCCCGCCTTGATCGCGCCGCGCATCAGCTCGAAGCCCGGCGTCTGTTCGGCGCCGTGCTCATAGCCGATATCGCGGTGTTCCAGCTCCTCGGCGCGGAAGCGCTCGATGGTCTCGCGCAGCGGCGCCTCGTCCTCGCCCAGCTTCTCGGCCTGCTGGCGGTAATGCTCGTCGATGGTCTCCTCGACCGCGACGGTACACGCCATCGCCGCCTTCTCCCCCATCAGCGCGGTCGCCGCCCCCAGCGCGAAGCCGGCGACATGCCACAGCGGCTGCAGCGCGGTCGGGCGCACCCGGCGTTCCACCATCATCCGGCTGAAGGTGTCGAGATGCTCCAGCTCCTGCTCGTGCATGTGGCGGATGGTGGCGGCGGAGGGGGATTTGCCGAGCACCGCGAGCTGGCCCTCATAGATGCGGCGCGCGCCATACTCGCCGGCCTGATCGACCCGGATGATGCGGGCGATCAGCTCCTCGCGCGTCAGGTCTCCGGGCAGCCGATCCTCAGCTGTAACGCGGGGATGCTTGCTCATGCCTCGTCTCCGTCTTACCTGCGGCGCGCGGCGAGCCAGAGGGTGGCAGCGGCCAGCGCCAGCGAGAGAATGAAGTTATAGCCTGCCATGGAAATGCCAAGCAGGGACCATGGCACCTCGTCGCAGCGCACCACCGGGGCGGCCAGCACCTGGGCGCGCAAATCTTCCAGCGTCATCGCCCCGCCGGCCGGCGCGCCGCAGCCCGATGTGCCCTGCCACCAGCCCTGCTCCACCCCGACATGAAAGCCGGCAATGCCGCCACCGACGAGGAAGGTGAGGCCGGCCAGCCCCAGCGCAATCCGCGCCGCCCCCGGATGCCGCCTTGCCAGCGCGAAGCCGGCCAGCCCCAGCAGGATCGTCGCCACATAGGGCCAACGCTGATAGACGCACAGCACGCATGGCTGCAAGCCCCCGACATATTGCGACAGCAGCGCGGTGCCCAGGATGGCGGCGCTGAGCAGGGCGGTCGCCAGGCTGGCGAGGCGGAGATCAATGCGGTTCATGAAGGGAAACTCCGCGTTCACAGCAGATATTTCAAGGCGACGAATCCGCCCACCAGCAGGATGAAGAAGGCAGCGGTCAGCTTGCCGAGATGCGCTTCGATGACCTTGCGGATCGGCGGCCCGAAGCGCCAGAGCAGTGCGGCCACCAGGAAGAAGCGCGCGCCGCGCGACACTGCCGAGGCCAGCATGAAGATGCCGAAATCCATCGCCGTCACGCCGCTGGCGATGGTGATGACCTTGTAGGGGAAGGGCGTGAAGCCGGCGCCGGCGACGATCAGCCAGCCCTGTTCGTTATAGAGCGCGGAGAATTCCGCGAACTTGGCGGCATAGCCGTAGAAATCCAGCACCGCGCGGCCCACGCTCTCGAACAGGAACAGGCCGATGGCATAGCCGAACGCCCCGCCCAGCACCGAGGCCAGCGTGCAGATCGCGGCGAAGCGGAAGGCGCGGCTGCGGTCGGCCAGCACCATCGGGATCAGCATCACATCGGGCGGGATCGGGAAGAAGCTGCTCTCCGCGAAGGAGACGCCGAACAGCGCCTTTTCCGCATGGCGGTGGGCGGACCAGCGCAGCGTCCAGTCATACAGCCGACGCAGCGCCGAGGGCCGGGAAACGGTATCGCTGCTCATGCAGGCTCCAAACCGAGATTGACGGCGGGCCGTCCGCGACTAATATGCCGACCCGTCTGAGGACGCCTCTGCCGTGCGGGCGTGGTGGAATTGGTAGACGCGCCGGACTCAAAATCCGGTTCCGAGAGGAGTGTCGGTTCGAGTCCGACCGCCCGCACCATCATTCCTGATCTCCCGCCTTCATATCCCGTTCCGCGCCGCCCGAGATCACGGCATGGCCGCTGCGGAAGGCGAAATCCACCATGCCGCGCCCGTTATAGGATTTCTCCGGCAGGACGGAAAACATCAGCGCGTCGGCGATGCGGTGCAGCGGCTGGCGGGCACCCTCCTTCACCGCCGAACAGCCGACGCTGGCGAAATAGGTTCCGGCCAGCAGCCGGCAGGAAAAGGTGTGCCGCGCCTCGATCACGCTGCCGGCCGGCACGACGGGGATCGTGTCTTCCGCCAGCACCAGCGAGCCGCCGCCCAGCATGACGCCGTTCATCGACTGCATGCTGACCGAAAAGCCGACATCACGCGCATCCTCCTCGAAGCGCACGCGGTAGCGCACGATATAGTCCTCGCCGCGCTTCAGCATGTTCACCCGCGAACCCGGCGCACCATCAGAACCGATCAGGCAGATCGCCGGTTCCGAGATGACGGCCCCCGCCGGCTCATGCATCAGCATGCTCTCGGGCTTCAGCGACTCGTCGAAATAGGCAGCATCCGCCTGCCGCTCGCCCTGCGCTTCGGGCGCGCCATTGCCGTTCGAGCCGTTCTCCGTCTCGCGCGCCAGCAGCAGCGGCTTCGGGTCGCCATTATGCGCCTTCAGCTCCTGCCGGTAGGCCTCGTAGCGCGCGCCCTCCATATAGAGCATGCGGCGATAGGCGACGATCACCTCGTCCGGCTTGCCGTCCACCAGCTTCTCGCCGCGGTCCAGCAGGATGGCGCGGTCGCACAGCTCGATGACGCTGCGCGCATTGTGGCTGACGAACAGGATGGTGGTGCCGCGCGACCGGAGGTCCGCCATGCGGGCGATGCATTTGCGCTGGAACGCCTCGTCGCCGACCGCCAGCGCCTCGTCCACGATCAGGATTTCCGGCTCGATGCAGGTGGTGACGGAGAAGGCCAGCCGCACAGTCATGCCGGAGGAATAGGTCTTCACCGGCTGGTCGATGAAGTCGCGGATGCCGGCGAATTCCACGATCTCCTCGAAGCGGGCGGCGATCTCCTCGCGCTTCAGCCCCAGCATGGCGGCATAGAAGAAGATGTTCTCGCGGCCGGTGAATTCCGGGTTGAAGCCCGACCCCAGCTCCAGCAGCGCCGCCAGCCGCCCGGTCACCGCGACATCGCCGGAGGTCGGCGCCAGCGTATTTGCGATGATGTAGAGCAGCGTCGATTTGCCCGAGCCGTTGCGCCCGACCAGCCCGACGCATTCCCCGGCCTTTACCTCGAAGGAGACATCGTTCAGCGCCTCGAAGGCGCGCACCGGCTTGGCCTTGACGCCGAAGCCGGCATGCAGCAGACGCTCCAGCGCCGTGCGGTACAGGAAATACCGCTTGGTGACATGCGAGACGGCGATGCGGGTCTGGGTCATGCGACTCCCATGAGGAACCGGCCCGGCTACAGGCTACGGGCCAGGCCAGAGGACCGGCCTGGCGGACGGGCAACAGCAGCACCCCTCACCGGAGCGCGCGGCCCTGACCTCTAGTACGATCCGCCCCGAAAATCCATCCCGGAGTGGGGAAGGGGGTGCTCGGCTTTGTGAGGAAAAGGGCGGTGCAAGGCTGAAGGTTCGGGTAGACTTAGTCGGCCATGGGGGACGCGGAATGAGGCTCTATCGATTCTTTAGTGCCGAGTACGGAATGTGCTCGATCTTGGATCGCCAGATAAGGATCGGGCGCATCGAAGAGCTCAATGACGACTTTGAGTTCATCGGCGTGGCGCTGTCTGAAAAGGCCGAACGGCTCGCGCTGCGAAACATGCGCCAACGCCTCAGCATCACTAAGGGCGTGATATGCATGAGCAAAAAGTGGGAAAGCCCTCTCATGTGGGCACATTACGCCAACAGCCATAAGGGCATTGTCCTCGGCTTCGACGTGCCCGACGAGACATTCTACAAAGTCTGCTACGTAAAAAAGCGTCCGACACTCGGGGACATGGGCCTCAGCATTCTGGGTGACATAACTCCCGAAGGCATGAAGCGTATGATCCTGACCAAGGCCGCCGGATGGGCCTATGAGCAAGAATATCGTGCCTACGTCGAGCTCAATGATGGGATCGAGATCAACGATGAGGTGCACTATTTCATGCCCTTTTCCGAGAACATGAAGCTGCGAGAGGTAATCGTAGGCTCACGCTACAAGGGCCCGCGAGCCGAAATGGTGGCCGCCGTCAACGACCCGAGCGTCGACGTCTATATGGCACGCGGATCGTTCGAGAAATTCAAGATGGTCCGACAGAGACAAAAGAGCATGTGGCCCTGAAAATTGGGACTCGGGCTTCGCAGTTTTAGTGTCGCTGCTAGAGCTGCATTATGGTTTCGGCCAAGCAAGAGAGGCTAGGGTCTGCAAATTTTGCCGAGTCTCTTCAAACCATGCAGAATCTTGATGCCGAAAAGCCCAACCTTGCTCAAGAATATCCTCAATAATCCGCGCTATTAATTTTGCAAGTTCCGGTATTCCCGAAACTTCAATCGACCATTGCTTCGGTTCAAAATGCACAAACTCATTCCTGATGGTTTTGTGAAAACCGCACAACCAATTCAACTCTGAATCACTTATTCCAACACCTGGATTGTTACTGGAATCCCCAGCCGAATTAGGTTTTCTCACAGCTTTAAGCAGGTCTGGAAGCGCCATCAAATTGGTCTTCGGAGGCTTTGCGTCAGGGTCAGTACGTTGATCCTCAATATAAGCTACCCATTCGCTGGCGTTTCGATCAGTGACCGCACCTAACGGAGCGAAAGTCGTAGTGAGATGGCATATGCAGGCACCTTGTAGCGCCGAATGCAGCGACAGTGCGACCCACTTCCAAGCTTGCGGGTCTTCACTGACAAAATTAGCAGCGCGGATCGCATGTCGAATGGATCCCGCGACATCCTCCGCCTCATTCGTTCGAATCCAAATCTCCACCATCGCTACCCCCGCAAACACTTTATATAAGTGAAACTATAATATACTATTACGTAAGGTGCGGTTAAATGACTTCAGGAATCGCCCTCCCCCACATTGACGTACGCGCGGATAAGACGTACCTGATGCGCCATGAAGGCACTTCCCGCGCATAGGCTCTCCGTCGCCCCGATGATGGACTGGACGGACCGGCATGACCGCTTCTTCCTGCGGCTCATCAGCCGGCAGGCGCTGCTCTATACCGAGATGGTGACGACCGGCGCGGTGCTGCATGGCGACCGCCAGCGGCTGCTGCGCTTCGACGCGGCCGAGCATCCGGTCGCCTGCCAGCTGGGCGGGTCGGAGCCGGACGATCTGGCGCGCGCGGCGGAGGTCGTCGAGGGGTTCGGCTATGACGAGGTCAATCTGAATTGCGGCTGCCCCAGCGACCGGGTGCAGAAGGGCCGCTTCGGCGCCTGCCTGATGGCCGAGCCGGAGACCGTCGCCGCCGGCGTGAAGGCGATGATCGCCGCCACCTCCCTGCCGGTCACGGTGAAGTCGCGCATCGGCGTGGACGAGATGGAGGATTACGCCGACCTGAAGCGGTTCATAGAGACCGTGGCGGATGCCGGCTGCCGCAGCTTCATCGTGCATGCCCGCAAGGCCTGGCTGAAGGGGCTGAGCCCGAAGGAGAACCGCGAGATTCCGCCGCTGCGCTACGAGCTGGTCTATCGGCTAAAGCAGGAGCTGCCGGAACTGACCATCGTGCTGAATGGCGGTGTTGCCACGCTGGACCAGGCGGCGGCGCATCTGGCCCATGTCGATGGCGTGATGATCGGGCGGGCGGCCTATCAGGAACCCTATATGCTGGCGGATGCGGACCGGCGCTTCTTCGGTGCCTCCGCGCCCGCGCCCAGCCGGCGGCAAGTGCTGGAAGCCTTCCTCCCCTATGTCGAGCGCGAACTGGCCCAGGGCACGCCGCTGGCCCACATGACCCGGCATATTCTGGGCCTCTATAACGGGCTGCCGGGCGCGCGCGCCTTCCGCCGCCACCTGGCCGAGAATGCGCACCGGGCGGGCGCGGATGCCAGCCTGATCCTCGAAGCGGCGGCGAAGGTGCGGGAAAGGCCCGCCATGCCCGACGCGGCGGATTGAAACTCTCTCGCCAGCCCTCCCCCGATGCCCTTCGAGACGCCCAAGCCGAGCCATCCTCTCGGCCCGTCACCCCCGCACTTGTTGCGGGGGTCCAGGCCTCGGCCCGCTGGATATCCGCCCGAGTAAGCTGAACCCTGGATTCCCGGCACAAGGCCGGGAATGACAGAAAAAGAAAACCCCCTTCACCCGGACGCTGCGCGTCCACCCTCTCCCGCGAGGGGAGAGGGTGGGTTGGAAAACAATCCTCCCCTTCGTCATGGTCGGGCTTGACCCGACCATCCAGCGAACGGAACCGCCTCTCTGGACCCTCGGGTCAAGCCCGAGGGTGACGAAAAAAGAAGTGCCTCCTCACCCCGGCCTTCTGCGGACGATCTGCGCGGCCCTGAAGCTCATCACCTTCTCGCCGTTCTGGTTGAAGGTCTCGTAGCCGAAGGTGACGAAGCCGCGGTCGGGCTTGGAGCCGGAGGCGCGCACCTCCAGCACCGACAGCACCACCTTCAGCGTGTCGCCCGGCCGCACCGGCTGCTGCCAGCGAAGCTCGTCCATGCCGAAGGCGCCCATGCCGGACTCGGCGATCAGCCCCAGCTGGTAGGTCAGCCGGAAGCTGACCGCCAGCGTCTGGAAGCCGCTGGAGATCAGCCCGCCGAACGGACCGGCCTCCGCCGCCGGCTTGTCGATGTGGAAGGGCTGCGGGTCGTACTGGAAGGCGAAGTCGAGGATCTGCGCTTCCGACAGCGTGACGCCCGGCGTCTCGAAACGCTGGCCGACGGCGAAATCCTCGAACCACATGGTCATGACGACGCCACGACCTCGGCAATGGCGGAGCCGAGATCGGCGGTGCTGGCCTGGCCGCCCAGGTCCGGCGTCTTCGGTCCGCCGTCCTTCAGCACCGTCTCGATGGCCTTCAGGATGGCATCATGCGCGTCCTGATGGCCCATATGCTGCAGCATCATCGCGCCGGACCAGATCTGGCCGATCGGGTTGGCGATGCCCTTGCCGGCAATGTCCGGGGCGGAGCCATGCACCGGCTCGAACATTGAGGGATGCTTGCCTTCCGGGTTCAGATTAGCCGAGGGCGCGATGGCGATGGTACCGGTGGTCGCCGGCCCGAGGTCGGACAGGATGTCCCCGAACAGGTTGGAGGCCACGACCACGTCGAACCAGTCCGGGTGCTGCACGAAATGCGCGGTCAGGATGTCGATGTGGAACTGGTCGGTCTTGAAGCCCGGATAGGCCTTCTTCATTTCCTCGAACCGCTCGTCCCAGAACGGCATGGTGTGGATGATGCCGTTGGATTTGGTGGCCGAGGTGACGTGCTTGCCGCGCCGGGCCGCCAGCTCGAAGGCGAACTTCATCACGCGGTCCACGCCGCGCCGGGTGAACACCGATTCCTGGATCGCCATGTCGTGCTCGGTGCCGCGATTGTGGCGGCCGCCCATCGAGGAATATTCGCCCTCGCAATTCTCGCGCACGACGTAATAGTCGATATCGCCCGGCTTGCGGCCGGCCAGCGGGCTGCGCACGCCCTCGAACAGGCGCACCGGGCGCAGGTTCACATACTGGTCGAACTCGCGGCGGATCGGGATCAGCAGGCCCCACAGCGAGACATGGTCCGGCACACCGGGCCAGCCGACCGCGCCCAGGAAGATCGCCTCATGGCCGGAGAGCTGCTGGATGCCGTCCTTCGGCATGAATTCGCCGGTATCCTTGTAGCGCTCGCACGACCAGTCGAAATGGGTGAACTCGTAGTCGATGCCGAACTTGCGGCCGGCGGCGTCCAGCACCTTCAGCCCCTCGGGCACCACCTCGGTGCCGATGCCGTCGCCGGGAATGATCGCGATCTTGTGGGCAGCCATGGGCCTCTTCCTCTTATGCGGTCTTCAGTGCTGGGTTGTTAACCAGGTATTTTCCATTGGGCGGCACTCTATCCCGCAAGGTGCGAAACCCGCAAGAAACCGCCCTGATTGCTGCTATGCACAAAACGCAGGTGAGCCCCGCTCCTATGCCGGGCGTTCCAGCAGGATGGTATAGACCTCGCCGGCCTGGTCCCAGGACAGGTAGCGGGTACCCGTTGCCTCGCAGAAAGCCTCGAAATCCTTGACCGCGCCGGGGTCCGTGGCCAGCACCTTCAGCTGTCCGCCGGGCGGTACCTCGCGCAGTTTCTTGCGGGCCTTCAGCACCGGCAGCGGGCATTTCAGACCCGTCGTATCCAGCTCGACCGCCTGCGTCGCTCCGCCGCACGCTTCCTTATTCATTGGCATTTCCTGTTTTTTCCACTAGATAAGCGCAGCAACTGGTTCGCAATACGCCATCCTTAGCGGTGGCAGGGTATGCGGACCGTCCCGCAAGCTGTTACCGGCTTCTCACCATATAGGGTTTATCTAGGAAATCGCGATGTTCAAGCAGAACACCCGACGTGCCAGCGCCGTACTGAAAGCCATGGGCAACGAGCGCCGCCTTCTCATCCTCCACCTCCTGGCGAGCGAGGGCGAGAAGTCCGTCAGCGAGCTGGAAAAGCTGGTGAAGCTGAGCCAGTCCGCCCTGTCCCAGCATCTGGCCCGGCTGCGCCGCGACGGGCTGGTGAAGACCCGCCGCTCGGCCCAGACCATCTTCTACTCGGTCTCGACCGAGGAGGTGACCACCATCCTCAACACGCTGTACGGCCTCTACAACTCTGCCCCGGTGCAGCAGGCCGACGCGGCCTGAGGCCTGACGGAGCGGCCGGCATGAGCGCCCCCGACATCCGCATCGAATCGCCGGAAACCATCCAGGACTGGATGAGCCGCGACGAGGTGCTGCTGGTCGATGTGCGCGAGCCGCAGGAATGGGCGCAGGCCCGCATTCCCGGCGCCATGCTGCTGCCACTCTCTTCCTTCGACCCGGCGGCGATAGACCTGCCGCCGGGCAAGAAGCTGGTGTTCCACTGCCGCAGCGGCGTGCGCTGCGGTGCCGCGGCCGAGATGCTGGCCGCATCCGGACTGGCGCCCAAGGGCGCGCCGATCCACCGGCTGGGCGGTGGCATCATCGCCTGGGCGCAGGCCGGCCTGCCGATTGAGCAGGGCTAAGCAGGCCAGGCGTTAAAAATACCGCGATACCGACACTATCCATTGCGTACCGTTGTGGTTAGCGCCACACTATAAGCGCCCTTGATCGGCGCGCGTCCTTATTCTGGCGGCCCACGCGACCCATGCATGTCTATCTGCCCATCGCCGAAATGTCGGTGAACGTCATCCTGATTCTCGGGATGGGATGGGTGGTGGGGTTCCTCTCCGGCATTTTCGGCGTCGGCGGCGGCTTCCTGATGACGCCGCTGCTGATCTTCATCGGCATTCCCCCCGCTGTCGCGGTCGGCACCCAGGCCAACCAGATCGTAGCCGCCTCGGTTTCCGGCGTCATCGCGCAATGGCGGCGCAAGAATGTCGATTTCAAGATGGGCGCCGTGCTGCTGGCCGGCGGCCTGTTCGGCTCTACCATCGGCGTCTGGGTGTTCAGCTGGCTGCAGACGCTGGGCCAGATCGACCTCATCATCTCGCTGCTCTACGTCTTCCTGCTCGGCATCGTAGGCCTGCTGATGCTGCAGGAATCGCTGCGCGCGATCGTGCGCCGCCGGCGCGGTGTCGCCCGGCGCGGCAAGCTGCACGAGCACAACTGGCTGCACGGCCTGCCGCTGAAGATGCGGTTCCGCCAGTCCAAGCTCTATATCAGCGCGCTGCTGCCCTTCGCCATCGGCGCCGTGGTCGGCATATTGTCGGCGATCATGGGTGTCGGCGGCAGCTTCATGCTGATGCCGGCGATGATCTATCTGCTGGGTATGCCGACCGCCATCGTGGTCGGCACCTCGCTGTTCCAGGTCATCTTCGTCACTGCCAACGTCACCTTCCTGCAGGCCTACCAGAACCAGACGGTGGACGTGTTCCTGGCGCTGCTGCTGCTGGCCGGCGGCGTGCTGGGGGCACAGACCGGCGCGCGCTTCGGTGCCGCCCTGCGCGGCGAGCAGCTGCGGGCATTGCTGGCGCTGCTGGTGCTGGTCGTCTGCGGCAAGCTGCTGTTCGACCTGGTGGCGGTGCCGGGCGACTTCTATTCCCTGCAGTTCCCGGGGCGGCCATGAGGGGGCGGCCATGAATAGCGCCGCGGCAAACCGCCTGCCCGCCCCCATCGCGCCGATCCTGATGGCGCTGATCCTGCTGCTGCCGGCCGGTCGCGCCTCGGCGCAGGAGCTGGTAGCCGACCTGTCCAACCATCTGGTGGCGATCACCGCCGGCTTCACCGGCACCGAGGTGCTGCTGTTCGGCGCCATCGAGGGCGAGGGCGATGTGGTGGTCTCGGTGACCGGCCCGACGCAGGACGTGATCGTACGGCGCAAGGATAAGCTGCTGGGCATCTGGCTGAACGCGCGCTCCATCGGCTTTTCCGGCGTGCCCTCCTTCTATGCCATCGCCAGCAGCCGGCCGCTCGACGAGATCGCCAACGAGGCGGTCCGCGCGCGGCTGGAGATCGGCACCGGCAATCTGCGCCTGCCGCTGGCCGACGGGCAATCCGTCACCCCTGCCGACGAGACTGATTTCCGCACCGCGCTGATCCGCCGCAAGCAGGCGCGCGGGCTGTATCCGCCGACCGTCGGGCAGGTCGGTTTCGTCGGCCGCACCCTGTTCCGTACCCGGCTGTTCCTGCCGTCCAACGTGCCGACCGGCAATTATACCGTGACCGTCTATCTGATCCGCGAGCAGGAAGTGGTCAGCGCCCAGACCACGCCGCTGCTGGTCAGCAAGGCCGGCTTCGGCGCCGATGTGTACGAATTCGCCTACAATCACTCGGCCGCCTACGGCGCGATTGCCGTCATCATCGCGGTGATGGCAGGATGGCTGGCCTCGCTCATCTTCCGAAAGAGCTGACGACGATGACCGATATGCCTGATAGCAACCCCGGAGCGGAGGACGACATGCCTGCAAAGCAGCACGAACGCGTCTTCCTGGTGGTGGTGGACGATACGCCGGAGATGGCGGCGGCGCTGCGCTATGCCGCCCACCGCGCACGCAATTCGCGCGGCCGCCTGGCCATGCTTTATGTGATCGAGCCGGAGGATATCGAGCCCTGGATGTCGGTCGGCGACCTGATCCGCGAGGAGAAGCGCCAGGAAGCGGAGGAGAGTGTCGCCCGCTGTTCCGACCAGGCGGCGGCGATCACCGGCAAGATCCCGGTCGTCTATATCCGCGAGGGGCGGCGGCGGGACCAGATCCTGCAGCTGATCGACGAGGAACCCGGCATCTCCATTCTGGTGCTGGCCGCCAGTACCGGACCGGAAGGGCCGGGGCCGCTGGTCAATCACCTGGTCGGCAAGGTCGCCGGCAAGATGCGCGTACCGATCACCGTGGTGCCGGGCAATTTGTCGGCGGACGATATCGAGGCGCTGACCTGAGTTCAGCTGGCGGTGGCGTCTTCTTCGCCGCGCGGGTCGAGTTCCGAGGCCACGCCGGTCATCCGGGTCAGCGGCACGAACGGCCCCTGTTCCTCCACCGTCGGCGCGGCGCGGCGGGTCATCCGGTACAGGCCGAAGCCGGCAACCAGCAGCGACGTCACCGCCAGCGTGTAATACAGCGCCGCCGGCCCTGCGATCTCCATCGCCTGCGACGCGCCCAGCGGGCCGATCACCGCCCCCGCGCCATAGGCGATCAGCAGACCGGCCGAGGCCGGCACCAGATCGTCGGCGGAAATATGGTCGTTGGTATGGGCGACGCTCAGCGGATAGACCACGAAGCTGAGGCCGCCCTGCAGCGCGGCTACCGCCAGCAGCAGCTCGAAGGACAGGCCGAGCGCCGGCACGACGGCGAGGCTGACCAGGGCGGCGGCCACCAGCACCGCGACCATGACGCTGCGCCGGTCGAACCGGTCGGACAGCTTGCCGACCGGCCATTGCAGCACCAGCCCGCCCAGGATGGTGGCGCTCATGAAGGCGGAGATGCCGGCCAGCGACAGCCCCATCTCGGCCGCGAAGATAGGCCCCAGCCCGTAGAAGGCGCCGGTCAGGACGCCGCTGGCCAGGCAGCCGATGACGCCCAGCGGCGATATCCGGTAAAGTTTGGCGAAGCTGAAGCGCGCCGGCTGCACCGGCGTCGGGCTGGCCTGCCGGTCCAGCGCCAGCGGCACCAGCGAGACCGAGAATAGGATCGAGGCCAGGCTGAACAGCACGAAGCTGGTCGGGTCATAGGCGGTCAGCAGGAACTGGCCGAGGCCCAGCGCCAGATAGGTGGTGATGAGGTAGGCTGAGAGCATCTGGCCGCGGTTCTGGTTGGTCGCGGCGCCATTCAGCCAGCTTTCGGTGACCACGAAGACGCCGGCCATGCAGATGCCGGTCAGCCCGCGCAGCACCGCCCAGACCAGCGGATCGACGAAGATCGCATGCGCCATGGCGAAGGCGGAGATCAGCGAGGCCAGGGCGGCGAAGGTGCGGATATGGCCGACCCGCTCCACCAGCTTGTGGGCGATCAGACTGCCGGCGACGAGACCGGCGAAATAGGCGGCGCCGACCAGGCCGGCGAGGCCGGTCGAGAACCCCTCGGCCGTCATGCGCACCGCCAGCAGCGTGGAGAACAGCCCGTTCGCCAGCAGCAGCAGGGCAACGCTGACCAGCAGCGCCGCGACCGTTTTCAGCATGCCGAACATGGGCCGGCCCCTTGGCTTTCCTCACCTGATGCCTGCATGCTGCATATCGCCGGCGGATGCAACCCGGATCGGCGGGCGGCGGCGGCATTATGGGAGGTGGTTGCCGTTCCATCTCCACCCGTCACCCCCGCATTTATTGCGGGGGTCCAGGCTTCCGCTTGCTGGATGCCTGCCGGAGGAGGCTGAACTCTGGATTCCTGGGACAAGCCCGGGAATGACGGACGAGCGGACGGAAGTGTCGTTCCGACAAACCTCCCCCTTCTGCGTGGCGGAAATGCCTTCCGCAGGGTGAAAGCGGCGGAAATGCTGGCCTGTAAGCGCCCTTTACAGGCCGTCCGATGGCATGCCCCCTGCGTCAAGCTGTGCATTGACGCGATGCAGCATTATGCGCTTAGTATCGCCCGCCACCGCCTCCATTAGCGGCACCGAAAATAGGGGAACCCCGCCATGAAGCCGAATACGCGCCCCGCCGTCCCGTACTTTTCCTCCGGCCCCTGCGCCAAGCGTCCGGGCTGGTCGCCCGCCGCGCTGTCCGACGCTGCCGTAGCCCGCTCGCACCGCGCCAAGCTGGGCAAGGCCAAGCTGGCCGAGGTGATCGACCGCACCCGCGCCATCCTCGGCGTGCCGGCCGACTGGCGCATCGGCATCGTGCCGGCCTCCGACACCGGCGCCTTCGAGATGGCGATGTGGACCCTGCTGGGCGCGCGCGGCGTCGATGCGCTGGCGTGGGAGAGCTTCGGCTCCGGCTGGGTGACCGACATTCTGAAGCAGCTGAAGCTGACCGATGTGCGGGTGATCGAGGCCGATTACGGCAAGCTGCCGGACCTCGGCCAGGTCGATTTCTCGCGCGATGTGGTGTTCACCTGGAACGGCACCACCTCCGGCGTGCGCGTGCCCAATGGCGACTGGATCCCCGCCGACCGCGAGGGGCTGACGCTGTGCGACGCCACTTCCGCCGCCTTCGCCATGGACCTGCCCTGGGACAAGCTGGATGCCGTCACCTATTCCTGGCAGAAGGTGCTGGGCGGCGAGGCGCAGCACGGAATGCTGATCCTCTCCCCGCGCGCCGTCGAACGGCTGGAGAGCTACAAGCCGGCCTGGCCGCTGCCCAAGCTGTTCCGCATGACCAAGAACGGCAAGCTGAACGAGGGCATCTTCAAGGGCGAGACCATCAACACGCCCTCCATGCTCTGCGTCGAGGACCAGATCGACGCGCTGCGCTGGGCCGAGAGCCTCGGCGGGCTGAAGGGGCTGATCGCGCGCAGCCAGGCCAACCTGAAGGCCGTCGAGGCCTGGGTCGAGAAAAGCGACTGGGCAGCCTTCCTGCCGGAGACGAAGGAAACCCGCTCCAGCACCTCGATCTGCCTGGTCATCAAGGACAGCTGGTTCACCGGCCTGTCCGCCGAGGCGCAGGCCGCGGCCGCCAAGAAGCTGGCCGCGCTGGTCGAGGCCGAGGGTGTGGGCTACGACATCGGCGCCTATCGCGATGCCCCCGCAGGCCTGCGCATCTGGGGCGGCGCCACGGTCGAGACATCCGATATCGAGGCCCTGCTGCCCTGGCTCGACTGGGCCTACGCCCAGGTGAAGAATGAGGCCGCCAAGGCCGCCTGATCCCCCTGCTGTTGAAAGAATAGGAAGACGATGCCCAAGGTTCTGATCTCCGATGCGCTGTCGGAGCGCGCCGTCGATATTTTCCGCGAGCGCGGGATCGAGGTGGACTACAAGCCCGGCATGAAGGCCGACGAGCTGGTGTCCGTCATCGGCAATTACGATGGCCTCGCCATCCGCTCCGCCACCAAGGTGACGGAAGCCGTGCTGGAAAAGGCCGGCGGCCTGAAGGTGATCGGTCGCGCCGGTATCGGCGTCGACAATGTCGATGTGCCGGCTGCGACCAAGAAGGGCGTGGTCGTCATGAACACGCCGTTCGGCAACTCCATCACCACCGCCGAACACGCGATCTCGATGATGATGGCGCTGGCCCGGCAGATTCCCGAAGCCAACGCCTCCACCCATGCCGGCAAGTGGGAGAAGAACCGCTTCATGGGCGTGGAGCTGTTCGGCAAGGTGCTGGGCGTCATCGGCTGCGGCAATATCGGCTCGATCGTCATCGACCGGGCGCAGGGGCTTAAGATGAAGGTGATCGGCTTCGATCCCTTCCTGACCGAGGAGCGCGCGCAGGATATCGGCATCGAGAAGGTGGAGCTGGACGAGCTGCTGGCCCGCGCCGACTTCATCACGCTGCACACGCCGCTGACCGATTCGACCCGCAACATCCTGAACGCCGAGAACATCGCCAAGACCAAGCCGGGCGTGCGCATTGTCAATTGCGCGCGCGGCGGCCTGATCGATGAGGCGGCGCTGAAGGCAGCCCTGGAATCCGGCCATGTCGCCGGCGCCGCGCTGGACGTGTTCGAGGTCGAGCCGGCCAAGGAGAACGCGCTGTTCGGCATGGAGAATGTGGTGGTGACACCGCATCTCGGCGCCGCCACCTCGGAAGCGCAGGAGAATGTGGCGCTGCAGGTCGCCGAGCAGATGGCCGACTATCTGCTGACCGGCGCCATCTCCAACGCCGTGAACGTGGCCTCGGTCTCCGCCGAGGACGCGCCGAAGCTGAAGCCCTACATGCAGCTGGCCGAATATCTGGGCAGCATGCTGGGCCAGCTGACCGTCGAGGGCATCGGCCAGGTAACGGTGGAGCTGGAAGGCCATGCCGCGACGCTGAACAGCAAGCCGATCCTGGCGGCAGCGCTGGCCGGGCTGATGAAGCCGATCAGCGACAGCGTGAACATGGTGAACGCGCCCAGCTTCGCCCGCCAGCGCGACATCGCCGTCAGCCTGACCGCGCATGACCGCGACTGCGACTACCAGACGCTGGTGCGGGTGACCACCACCGACGGCTCGCAGACCCGCACCGTCGCCGGCACCCTGTTCGGCGGCCGCGCGCCGCGCCTGGTCGAGGTGCGCGGCATCAGCATGGAGGCCGATTTCGGCGCCACCATGCTGTATGTTCGCAACCGTGACGAGCCGGGCTTCATCGGCAAGCTGGGCAGCACGCTGGGCGAAGCCGGCATCAACATCGCCAGCTTCTATCTCGGCCGCACCGAGAAGGGCGGCGTCGCCCTGTCGCTGGTCGATATCGACGGCACGGTCGAGGATGCGGTGCTGCAGCGCATCCGCGCCCTGCCCGGCGTCATCCGCGCCGAGCTGCTGACCTTTTAAGCCGCCCTATGCTTCGAGACGGGCCGCCAGGTGACCTGGCGGCCCTCCTCAGCATGAGGTCACCAGGAAGCACCGCCGGTATTCCAACTCTCCCCTCGTCCTGAGGAGCCCGCTTCAGCGGGCGTCTCGAAGGACATCGGGGGAGGGGCGGAAAATATTCCCCCAACCTAGTACGCACACCTCGCCGCCGCGCCATCATCGGGCCATATTGATCGGGCTGGATTACTCTACCGTCCCGACCCCCGAGGAACAGGCGCCATGACCCTGCCGAGATCCGTCCTCTTCCGCTCGATTGCCTCCCTCTGCGCCGTACTGGCGCTGCTGCTCGCCGCGACGCCAGGCCAGGCCGCCGTCTTCAATCCGAAGAGCTTCACGCTGGAGAACGGGCTGCAGGTGGTGGTGGTGGAGAACCATCGCATCCCGGTCGTCACCCATATGGTCTGGTACCGCACCGGATCGGCCGACGAGCAGCGCGGCAAGTCGGGCATCGCGCATTTCCTAGAGCATCTGATGTTCCGCGGCACCGGCGAGCTGGCTCCCGGTGAGTTCAGCCGCATCGTCAACCGCAATGGCGGCCAGGACAACGCCTTCACATCCTGGGACTACACCGCCTATTTCCAGACCGTCGCCGCCGACCGGCTGGAGCTGATGATGAAGCTGGAGGCCGACCGCATGGCCAATCTGGCACTGACCGACGCGGTCGTGCTGCCGGAACGCGACGTGATCCTGGAGGAACGCCGGCAGGTCATCGACAACAACCCCAGCGCCATCCTGGGCGAGCAGATGCGTGCCGCGCAGTATCTGCACCACCCCTACCGCATCCCGATCATCGGCTGGGAATCGGAGATGCGCACGCTCACGACCCAGGACGCGCTGGACTGGTACCAGCGCTGGTATGTGCCGAACAACGCCTTCGTGGTGATTGCCGGCGATGTGACGGTGGAGCAGGTGCGCCCGCTGGCGGAGAAATATTACGGCCCGATCCCGCGCCGCGAGATTGCGCCACGCGACCGCGTGAACGAGCCGCCGCAGCAGGCTGCCCGCCGGCTGGAATTGAGTGACGCCCGCGTGCAGCAGCCCAGCGTCTCCCGCCAATATCTTGCCCCTTCCTATGTCTGGGGCGAGACGGAGCATGCCTATGCGCTGGATGTGCTGGCGGAAATCCTGTCCGGCGGCCCGACCAGCCGGCTCTACCGCAAGCTGGTGATCGAGGATGGCCTCGCCGTCTCGGCTGGCGCCTATTACAGCGCCGATGCGCTGGGGCCGGGCGGTTTCGGCTTCTATGGCTCGCCCAAGCCCGGCGTGAAGATTGAGAAGGTCGAGGCCGCCATTGATGCCGAGATCGCGGCATTGCTGGAAAAGGGCGTGACCGATGCGGAAATCACCGACGCCAAGCAGCGGCTGCGCGCCGACGCGGTGTTCGCCCGCGACAGTATCCGCGGCCCGGCCAACGTCATTGGCCGCGCGCTGGCCACCGGCCAGACGCTGGAGGATGTTGAGGCCTGGCCGGCGCGCATCGAGGCCGTGACCCGTGACCAGGTGGAGGCCGCCGCCCGCGCCGTGCTGAAGCCCGAACAGTCGGTCACCGGCATCCTGCGCCCGAAACCCGCAAGCTAAGCCCGCCAGCTAAGCCCGAATAAGGATCAGACAATGCGGACCCATCTTACCCGCCTGCTCGTCATCCTCCCGCTGCTGGCGTTGCTGGCCGTCGCCTCCCCAGCCCACGCCATCGAGATCAAGCGCGTGGTCAGCCCCGGCGGCATCGAGGCCTGGCTGGTCGAAGACCATAGCAACCCGATCATCGCGCTGGAGGCCGGCTTCCGCGGCGCGGGTGCCACCGCCGATCCTGACGGCAAGGAAGGGCTGGCCAGCATGACGACCAGCCTGCTGACCGAGGGCGCCGGCGACATGGACAGCCAGGCCTTCCAGAAGAAGCTGGCCGATTTGTCGATCTCGCTGGGTTTCTCCGCCAGCCAGGACGGGATCAGCGGCGGGCTGCGCACCCTGACCGAGAACCGCGACACCGCGTTCGACATGCTGCGCCTCGCCCTGACCCAGCCGCGTTTCGACCCCGAGTCGCTGGAACGGGTGCGTGGCCAGATGCTGGTCGGGCTGAAGCGCGAGCGCGAACGGCCGGGCAGCATCGCCAGCCGCGCCTTCTGGACCAGCGCCTATCCGGACCATCCCTATGGCCGGCGCGGCAGCGGCACGCCGGAGTCGGTCGCCGCCCTGACCCCTGCCGACCTGAAACAGGTGGTCAGCCAGCGCTTCTCCCGCGCCAATCTGCTGGTCGGCGTGGTCGGCGACATCACAGCGGAAGAGCTGGCCCCGGCGCTCGACCGCATCTTCGGCACCCTGCCGGCCACGGCAAGCCTGCCGGAAATTCCCGATGTGCAGCCGGCCTTCGCCGGCGATGTGATGGTGATCGACCGCACCATGCCGCAGAGCACGGTGCTGTTCGGCCAGCGCGGGCTGAAGCGCGACGATCCCGACTATTTCGCTGCCGCCATCCTGATGGAGATCATGGGCGGTGGCTTCGGCTCCCGCCTGACCGAGGAAATACGCGAAAAGCGCGGCCTCGCCTATTCCGTCTCCGCCGGCCTCGCGCCGATGGATCATTCGGCGGCCATCGCCGGCAGTGTCGGCACTGCCAATGCGCGGGTCGCGGAATCCATCGCCCTTGTGCGCGCCGAATGGCAGCGCATGGCCAGCGACGGGCCGACCGCCGAGGAGGTGGCGGATGCCAAGGCCTATCTCACCGGGTCCTACTTTCTGTCGCTTGATGGCTCGGGCCGCATCGCCTCCATGCTGGTGGCGATCCAGCGCGAGAATCTCGGCATCGACTATCTGGACCGCCGCGCCGGCCTGATCGAAGCGGTGACGATGGACGATCTGAAGCGCCTCTCCGCCAGCCTGTTCGACCCGAAGGCCCTGACCTTCGTCATCGTCGGCCAGCCCGAGGGCGTTACCGCGACAAAGCCGGCACCGGGCCAGGATTCCTGAGCCGGGAGCTTTCAGAGCGTCAGCGGCGTTATAGGCGGGTTCCTGTAACCGTCACCCCCGCATTTATTGCGGGGGTCCAGGCTTCCGCTTACTGGATCGTCGGTCGAGTAAGCTGAACCCTGGATTCCCCGGACGCCCATGGGGGACAAGGCCGGGAATGACGTAAGGTGGGGTAGCCCATGATCGAGTACCCCCTCCGCCGCCCCAGCCCCCTTGGCGGAGGGGCGGCGGCTTGCTACCCTGAAGCTTACCCATTAATGGTGTTTGTTTATGTATTATACACAAGATATAGCGGGCTGCCTGTCAGGCCGGATCGGCGCGGCGGGTCCGCGCGAGAGCGAGCTGGCGCGCCGCGTGGCGCTGGCGGCCCCGGCACTGGCGGCGCTGCGCCAGTGGCACAAGGAGGGCAGCCTGCCCTTGCTGCGCCTGCCGGCGCGCGAGGATGACCTGCCGGAGCTGGAGGCCATCGCCGCCGATTACCGCGCGCGGTTCGACGATGTGATCGTGCTGGGCACCGGCGGCTCCAGCCTTGGCGGGCGCACGCTCTACCGCCTCACCGACAAGGGCTTCGGCCCGCCCGAGGGCACGCCGCGCCTGCATTTCATGGACAATGTCGATCCGGCCACCTTCCAGGCGCTGTTCGCCGCCGTGGATTTCAAGCGCGCCGGCATCATCGTCATTTCCAAGTCGGGCGGCACGGCGGAAACGCTGATGCAGTTCCTCACCTGCCTGGAACCGCTGGTGCTGGCAGTCGGCGAGGAGAATGTCGCCGCCCATGTGACCGCGATCACCGAGCAGACCGACAACCCGCTGCGCAAGCTGGCAAAGCGCTATGGCATCCCGACGGTCACCCATGATCCGAAGGTCGGCGGGCGCTATTCCGTGCTGTCCTGTGTCGGCGCGCTGCCGGCGCTGATCGCCGGGCTGGATGTACGCGCGCTGCGCCGGGGCGCGCAGTCGGTGCTGGATACCGCCTTCGCCGCAAAAGACCCGATGGACTGCCCGCCGGCGGTGGGTGCCGCCCTGTCGCTGCTGCTGGCCGACAGCCGGGGGGCAGGCCAGACCGTGCTGATGCCCTATCTCGACCAGCTGAACGACCTCAGCTTCTGGTACCGGCAGCTCTGGGCGGAAAGCCTGGGCAAGGACGGCAATGGCACGACGCCGGTGAACGCGCTGGGAACGGTTGATCAGCACAGCCAGCTGCAGCTCTATCTCGCCGGCCCGGCCGACAAGATGTTCACCGTGATCCTGGGTAAGGTGGCGGGCACCGGCCCGCGCATCGCCGATGGCGTGGCCGGGGAGGCAACACCCGCCTATCTGCGCGGCCGCACCATGGGCGATCTGCTGGATGCCGAGCAGCGCGCCACCGCCGAGACGCTGATCCGCAACCAGCGCCCGACCCGGCTGATCCATATCGACACGGTGGATGAGGGCACGCTGGGCGCGCTGATGATGCATTTCATGCTGGAGACCATCATCGCCGCGCATCTGCTGAACATCGACCCGTTCGACCAGCCCGCCGTCGAGGAGGGAAAGGTGCTCACCCGCGACTATCTCGGCGCGATGGGCTGACGCCGCCATGGCCATCCGCCGCCTGCCCGACATACTGGTCAACCAGATCGCCGCCGGCGAGGTGGTGGAGCGTCCGGCCAGCGCCGTGAAGGAGCTGGTCGAGAACGCGCTGGATGCCGGGGCGACGCGCATCGACGTGATCCTGCGCGATGGCGGGCAGTCGCTGATCTCGGTCAGCGATGACGGTTTCGGTATGACGCCGGACGAGCTGGAGCTGGCGGTCGAACGCCATGCCACCTCCAAGCTGCCGGACGATGATCTGGTGCGGATATCCTCGCTGGGGTTCCGGGGCGAGGCGCTGCCCTCCATCGGCGCGGTCAGCCGGCTTTCGATCACCTCGCGCAAGCGGGACTCGGACAGTGCGTGGAAGATATCCATCGAGGGCGGACGCAAGCTGCCGGTCGAACCCGCCGCCCATCCGCCGGGCACACGGGTCGAGGTGCGCGACCTGTTCTACGCCACGCCCGCGCGGCTGAAATTCCTGAAGACGCCGCGCGCCGAATACAGCCAGGCGATCGACACCATCAACCGGCTGGCAATGGCGCATCCGCATGTGGGATTCACGCTGGGCGACGGCGCGCGGACCTCGGTGAAGCTGGCCGCCGGACAGGGCGAGCTGTTCGATATCAGGCTGCGCCGGCTGGCCGCGATCATGGGCGACTCCTTCTCGGAGAATGCGCTGCGCATCGATGCCATGCGCGAGGGGCTGCATCTCACCGGCTATGCCGGGCTGCCGACGCTGAATCGCGGCAATGCGCAGATGCAGTTCCTGTTCGTGAATGGCCGCCCGGTAAAGGACCGGCTGCTGCTCGGCGCGGTGCGCGGGGCCTATCAGGATTTCCTGTCGCATGACCGGCATCCGCTGCTGGCACTGTTCCTGGTCATCCCGCCGGAAGCGGTGGATGTGAACGTGCACCCGGCCAAGGCGGAGGTGCGGTTCCGCGAATCCGGGCTGGTACGCGGCCTCATCGTCTCGGCGCTGAAGCATGCGCTGGCCGAGGCCGGGCACCGTGCCTCCACCACCGTCTCGGTGGCCGCGCTGGGCGCCTTCCGGAATGACGGGCCGGCATCGGGCTTCCGCCCGCAATACAGGCCCGGTCCTGCCTATGCCTATCCCGCGCAGGGCGGGGCTTTGGCGGAAGCGCTGCATGATTATCATGCGCCTCTTCCCTCTTCCTCGCTTCCGGGATTGGAGGCCCAGCCCGCCGCAAGGCCGATGCCCGTGCCGGACGCGCCGCCGCCCGCCAACCTGCCTTTGGGCGTGCCGACCGCGCAGCTGCACGGCACCTATATCGTCGCGCAGACCGCCGACGGCATCGTCATCGTCGATCAGCACGCGGCGCATGAGCGGCTGGTCTATGAGCGCATGAAGGAGGCGCTGGCCCGGGACGGGGTGAAGCGCCAGGCGCTGCTGCTGCCCGAGGTGGTGGAGCTGGAGGAGGCCGCCGTCGAGCGGCTAACCGCGCGCGCCGAGGATCTGGCGAGGCTCGGCCTCGTCATCGAGGCCTTCGGGCCCGGCGCCGTGGTGGTGCGCGAGGTGCCCGTGCTGCTCGGCCAGACCGACGCCGCCGGGCTGGTCCGCGACCTTGCCGACGACCTCGCCGAATGGGATCAGGCGCTGACGCTGGAGGACCGGCTGGCGCATGTCTGCGGCACCATGGCCTGCCACGGATCAGTGCGCGCCGGGCGCCGGCTGAACGCCGAGGAGATGAGCGCGCTGCTGCGCCAGATGGAGGCGACGCCGCATTCCGGCCAGTGCAACCATGGCCGCCCCACCTATGTCGAGCTGAAGCTGGCCGATATCGAAAGGCTGTTCGGCAGGCGTTGAGATTAAGGCGCTAAAAAAGCGCCGCGACGGAAATCCGCCGCCCCTGCGTGTATAGGGCAGGTCCGGAAGAAACGGACCGCCCCTTACACGAAAGGATGACCCCCATGACCACACAAACCAACAGCCGCAAGCGGAACCTGCCCCCCACCCTGCGAGTCGCCCTGCTGGGCGCGGCAGCACTGGGCATCACGCTCGGCGGCTTCGCCGCCCTGCCCGGCATCGCCCATGCGGTGAACGACATGCGCGCCCCCAGGATGAGCGCCGAGCAGCGGGAGCAGCGCGTCCAGCACATGCTGGAACGCTTCGATGCGAACAAGGACGGCCAGATCACCCGCGCGGAGGTCGAGGCCGCACACGCGGCCCGGCTCGCCAAGTTCGATACCGACAAGGATGGCGCCTTGTCGCCCGACGAGTTCCGCTCGATGATGGCCGCGCGGCTGGACGAGATGGCCAAGCGCGGCTTCGCGCGGATGGACCGCAACAAGGACGGCAAGATCGGGCCGGACGAGCAGCGCCATTCCCCCGCCCCGATGTTCGGGCGTCTCGACGCCAACTGGGACGGCGTGGTGACCACGGAGGAACTGCGCCAGGCCCGGTTCGAGCACAAGCATGACGGGCTGCCGCATCATGGTAAGTTCCGTGCCGGGCGCTTCATGAAGGGCCCGCAGGGCGAAGCGCCCGGCACGCGCGACTGATCCCTTCCAAGGCATCAGGCAGGAACGGCGCCGTGCGGCGAACGACGGAATGGGGATGGCGTGTGCAGAAGACGGACGAGTCCGAACCTTCAGACGACAACCTCATCCTGCGTCTCGCCGCCGGTGACGATGCCGCCTTCGCCCTGCTGCTCGACCGCCATCTCGGCATGATCCACCGGCTCGCCTGGCGTCTGCTGGGCGACCGGGCGGAGGCCGAGGATGTGGCGCAGGAAAGCTTCCTGCGGCTGTGGAACAACGCGTCATCCTGGCGGCCCGGTGAGGCCGGGCTGAAGAGCTGGCTCTACCGCGTCGCCTTCAACCTTTCCCACGACAGGCTGCGCCGCCGCCGGCTGGTACTGATGGACGAACCGCCGGAGAGCATCGACCCGGCCCCCCGCCCCGGCGAGGCGATGGAGGAGGACGAACGCGGGCTGGCCGTGCGCCACGCCCTCGACAGCCTGCCGGAACGCCAGCGCGCGGCGCTGGTGCTGAGCTACTACGAAGGGCTGAGCCAGGCCGAGGCATCCGCCTTGCTGGAGATCAGCGAGGAAGCGCTGGAATCGCTGCTGGCGCGGGGCCGGCGCAAATTGCGGGAACTGCTGGGCGCGCAAGGGCGCGATCTGCTGGAGGGCTTGTCATGACCGAAGGACACAAGGATATGGATAAGCGGCGGCTGGACGCGCTGCTCGACGCCTATGGCGCCGACCCGGCGCGCTGGCCGGCGGCGGAACGCAACGCAGCGCAGGCCCTGCTGGCGTCGGACCCGGCGGCGCAGGCCCGGCTGGAACAGGCGCGCCTTCTGGACCGCGCGCTGGACGCGCTGCCGCCCGCCCCGGCCCCGGCCGGCGATCTCGCGGCGCGCATCCGGAATGCGGCACGGCAGCCGGTAGCGCCGGCCATTACCGTGCCGGCACCGGCCAATACGAATTCGCCCTGGCGCTTCACGGCAGCACTGGCCGCCTCCGCTGTCATCGGCCTTTGGCTGGGCTTCGCCGCTGCCCCGGTCACCAGCCCCTTCACCTCCGGCGGCAGTACCACCATCGATCTTGCCGCCATCGATCAACAGGATGTCGCCGCCCTGGCGTTCGGCCCGCTGGCCGGCCAGAACGGAACGGGAGACACGAGCTATGACTGACGCCCCGGAAAACCGGTCTTCGGGGAAATCCCGGTTGCGCCGCTGGCTGCTGCCGGCCTCGCTGGTGCTGAACCTGCTGCTGGCCGGCATCATCGCCGGCAGCGCGCTGTCGCACTGGCATGGTGATCGCGGCCCGAAGGAGCGCCGCTTCGGCTTCGGTCCGCTGGAATATGCCGTCCCGCAGCAGGCGCGGCAGAAGCTGGAGCCTGTGTTCGAGCGCGAGCGCGCCAATATGCGCGATGCCTTCCGCGACCTGCGCCGTGCCCGTGGCAGCATGCACGAGGCGATGCTGAAGCAGCCCTACGATCCCGATGCGGCAGCGCGGGCGCTGGAAGAGGTGCGCGACCGGTCGGCGGCGATGCAGGATGTGCTGCATAATCTGCTGCTGTCGATCAACGAAAAGCTGACGCCGGAGGAGCGCCGGCAGTTCCTGGAAGCGCTGGAACGCCCGCTGAAGAAGCCCGGCCCCGGCCCCGAACGGAGTCCCGAACGCGGCCCGGAGCGCTGATTCGCGGTATTTCAATAGGATTTCGTGACTTTTTGGCCACAACCCTAGCCTTCTAGCAACAGTCCCTGTGAATCCCGTGAAGCCGGCACAGTTTTTTGTTATTGCTTAACAGGAGCTGGCCATCGCGGTACCGGACGGGACTTCGCGGCCGCCGAATAATTCCTTCTGCAAAAAGAAGAGGGTACACACCATGAAGTTCAATGCGCCAATCATTGCCGCGGCGCTGCTGGTCGGCCTCCCGACCGCCGCCCTGGCGCAGCCGGATGGCTGGTATCTGGGCCTGGGCGCCGGCGTCAACCTGCAGGAAGACGCCGACATCAGCGGCTCCGGCATCAGCAGCGAGGCCGATTTCGACACCGGCGCGCTGGGTGCCGCCGCGCTGGGCTACAAGTTTGGCGCCCCGCGCCTGGAGCTTGAGTTCTCCTACCGCGGCAACGATGCGGACACCGTTGGCGGCGTGAACGGCGCCGGCAACACCCGCGCCCAGGCGCTGATGCTGAACCTGCTGTACGATTTCGATATGGGCGGCTTCACCCCCTATCTCGGCGTCGGTATCGGCGGCGCGGCCGTGAAGTATGACGGCATCGCCCCGATCGGTGCGGGCAGCCTCAACGACTCCGACATCGTGCTGGCCTATCAGGGCATCGCCGGTGTGGGCTATGACGTCAGCGAGCAGCTGAGCCTGTTCGCCGACTACCGCTATTTCGCCACCCGCGATCCGAGCTACACCACCTCGACCGGTGCCAGCGTCGATGGCGAGTATGCCGCGCACACCGTGCTGGTCGGCCTGCGCTGGGCCTTCAACCCGCCG
>NZ_AMRL01000028.1 GCF_000299935.1 Oceanibaculum indicum P24
GCTGGATCTGCAGGGCCTGCAGCCTTGCCGATTCCTTTGCCAGGTCGGCATCGACGATGGACCCGAGGCCCACTTCCACGGCATCAGCGATCTTGCCGATGAAATCGTCCTGGAAGTTCAGCTTACGGGTATCGGCACCGATGTTGCCGAGCGCGGTGTTGACCGCCGACTCGAAGGTGGCCAGCGCATCCAGCGTCGAGGTCGCCGCCGAGGCGCTGCTGACGTCCGCGGCACCCGAGAAGGTGTCCAGATCGCCGATCAGGTCATTCGGACGCAGTTCGATGGTCGAACCATCGATGTCCGAGATGACGTTGGTCGTCGCCGCGCCGGAGTTCAGCAGGTTGTTGCCCTGAAACGTCGCCTGGTTCAGGAAGGCACGGGCCTGATCGACCAGCTGATTGAAGTCAGAAGTCAGGATCGAGCGCTGTGCCGTCGTGATGGCGGCGTTCGCCAGCTCAACGACCTTCTTCTTGATGTCGCCGACCAGATCGGACACCGCCGTGGCGCCGGCTTCGGCAACCTTCATGACACCGCGCGCATTGGCGAGGCCCTGAGAGACGGCACCGTAGGCCTTCATCTCGCCGCGCAGACCCTGAGCGATCGAGAAGCTGGAAGCGTCATCGACAGCGCCAGTCACCTTGAAACCGGTCGAAACACGGTTCTGCGTCGTATCCAAACGGCTGTTGATGCTGTTCAGATTCTGCAGGGCGACGAGAGCGCCGACATTGGTATTGATGGAGTTATTACCTGCGGCCATGATCAAATTCCTTTTTCTAAGGGTTAGCCGATATGCCAGCCACGCCTTCGTTTTGATTGCGTAAAATGCCAGCTATCGGAATAAATGCTATTTCCGCGCCCGCCTGTCAAACAAAAAACATCAGCAAAGTGAAATTTTCTTCAGGCTGGGGATTTGGGCCGGGGGCTCAGGTGCCGACCCGCATCGGCGCGACCAGCCCACGCAGGCAGGCAATGGCGCTGAGCGCGGTGATCTTGCCGGTTTTCGGATTCTCCTCGGACGGCACATTCTCGATGCTCATGGCAAAGCGCGCGCTGTCTGCCTCCACCTCGATGCGGTGGGTGTTGCGCGTCACCGCCGGGTCAGCCCAGATCTGCAGCCGCGTGCGGTCCGGCCCGATGCCGGCCAGGCTGAGGGCGGCAGCAACATTCACATTGGCCGGGAACCCCTTGGCGCCATCGCGGGCGGAACCGTCGAAGATCAGCTTCGCCTCGTTCAGCCCTTCCAGCGAGATGTTATTCTGCTCCAGATAGGGCGCGCCCATCAGCCCGCGCGGCGGCTTGCGGGTCACCATGGTCACGCTCTCGATGTTGCCCTCGGCGGCGGCGCGCACCGCGTCCAGCCCGATCAGCGCGCCGGTCGGCACCACGATGCGACCGCCATGGGCGATGGCGATGTCCTTCAGATCGTCATGCACCAGCAGCTGGCCAACGCTGAGCGGCACGAAGATGCGGCCCGCCTTCAGGGCCGGCTCGCCGATGGAACGGAACACGGTGGACGGCGCGCATTCGACGACGATGTCCGCCAGTTCCGCCAGTGCCTCCAGATCGACCACCGGGACCGGTGCTCGGAAACCTTCCATCTTGTCGGCGGCCTTCTTCTTGTCGCGAGCGGAGACCGCCGCCAGCGCCAGCCCGTCGATGCCGTCATCCAGGGCCTTCGCCAGGGCGAAGCCGATGGCCCCGAAACCGCCGACAGCAACACGCAAGGGGGCGCTTGAAACGGACATGAAAACCTCTTCCTGTTCTGTGGTCGGGCGTTTGATGCCGGTGCCGTCAGGGCATGGCTGGCAAAACTAGTAACAATGCCTTACTTTCCTGCCCGGAAGTTTGTCCAGAACTATAAAAACAACCCGCTCCCGCGGAAACGAACAAGAGGAATTGCAGAGTGTCCAAGCGCCCCTACGGCGCGCGGGCATCGAAGGCGCTTCATCCGGTCCGATAAACCAAAAGGACACAACAAGGGGGTCCGAATATGTATAAGCGCACACTTCTCTCCACCGCTGCCGCGGCTCTGATGGCCGCAACGGCGTTCTTCCCCGGCGAAAGCCGCGCGGCAGCGCCCGATTGCTCGACCGCGCAGCTGATCGTGCCCTGGGGTGCTGGCGGCGATACCGACATCGTGTTCCGCACCTTCGTCGATGCGATCAACAAGAGCGGCGTGAAGCCCGAGCTGCAGGTCGTAAACATCGGCGGCCAGGGCGGCAACCGCGGTTCCGGCGAGGCCCGCAAGGCGAAGCCCGACGGCTGCACCCTGGTGGCAATCCATGAAAGCGTCATCACCAGCTTCCTGACCGGCCGCGTCGATTACACCTATGACGCGTTCGAGCCGATCTCGCTGGTGACCTACACCCCGTCGATCATCGGTGCCTACGCCAAGGCCCCCTACGCCACCATGAAGGAGATGATCGACGCGGCGAAGAAGGAGCCCAAGAGCATCACCGCCGGTGTCACCCTGGGCTCGACCAGCCATTTCATCTTCCTGCTGGTCGAGGACGCGACCGGCGCCGAGTTCCGCTACGTCTCCTATGAAGGCACGCGCGAGCGCAACACTGCCCTGCTGGCCGGCAACGTGATGCTTGGCGAGACCAACATCCTGACCGCCAAGCAGTATATCTCCGAGGGCTCGCTGAAGGCGCTCGGCATCGCCACGGAGAAGCGCGACGAGCAGGTCGCCGACATCCCCACCCTGAAGGAGCAGGGCGTCCCGGTAACCTACGGCCTGGCGCGCGGCGTCATGGCGCCGAAGGGTACCCCGCCGGAGATCATCCGCTTCTGGGAAGGCGTGTTCGAGAAGGCCGCCATGGACCCGTCGCTGACCAAGGCGATCACCGGCGCCAGCTCGGTCGTCATGTACAAGAATGCCGCCGACTATGCCGCCTTCCTGAAGTCGAGCTTCGCCGAGCATGAAAGGCTGGCGATCAAGATCGGGATGTACAAGAAGCCGTAAACCGGCCTTCCCGGCAGTATCTAGACAACGTGGCGGGCTGCGGATATCCGCGGCCCGCCTGCGGCTATTCCCCTTCTATCGGTGCGCCCATGAACCGCCTCAACCGCGACACGATCACCGCCATCGTGCTGCTGCTCGTCTGCGGAGCCTTCTTCTGGCAGACCTTCTACATCCGCGAAATTCCCTTCTCCACCATGGGCTCGGACGTCTGGCCGCGTTTCGCGCTGACGCTCATGTTCGTCCTGGTGATGATCTATCTGGTGCAGTCGGTCGCCACGCCGCCCGCAGAGGGCGAGCGCCGCAGCCTGCGCGCCTGGCTGAAAGGCTACAGCAGTGCGATCACCTGCTTCGGCATGTTCTTCCTGTTCCTGCTGGCCCTGCCCTATCTCGGCATGCTGGTCAGCGGCGCGCTGTTCGTCTTCCTGACGCAGGGCATCATCGGCCGGCGCGACCCGCGCAGCCTGCTGCTGCACGCAATCATCTCCATCGTCGCCGTTGGCGGCATGTGGGCGATCTTCCGCTACGGGCTTGGCGTCGCCATGCCCGTCGGCGAGCTGTTCCGGTAAGGCAGGGGCTGAACGATGATCTTCGAGAATCTGTTCTCCGCCTTCGAGGCTGTCTTCGCCCTGCATAATCTGGGGCTGATGGCTGCCGGCGTGGCCTGCGGCCTGATTGCAGGCTCGATCCCCGGCTTCACCATCACCATGGCGGTGGTGCTGACCCTGCCCTTCACCTTCGGGATGAGTTCCGTCGAGGGCTTGTCCACCATGCTGGGCGTCTATGTTGGCGGCCTGACCGGCGGCATGTTCGCCTCGGCGCTGATCGGTATTCCCGGCACACCATCCGCCATATCGACGACCTTCGACGGCTTCCCGATGTCGCGCGCCGGCCGGCCCGGCCTGGCGCTGGGGCTTGGCCTGTGGTCGTCCTTCCTGGCCGGCATCCTTTCGGCCATCGTTCTGGTCGTCATGGCGCCAACGCTGGCCGCCATCGGGCTGGAATTCGGCCCCTGGGACTTCTTCACCCTGGTCTGCTTCGCGCTGACCATCGCCGCGAGCCTGTCGGACGGCGCGCTGGTCAAGGGGCTGATCGCCGGCGTGTTCGGCATGGTGCTGGCCGCCGTCGGCGAGGATGCTATCAACGGCGCCGAACGGCTGACCTTCGGCATCGAAAGCTGGCGCGCGGGCTTCGACTTCCTGCCCGTGCTGATCGGGCTGTTCGCCTTCAGCCAGTTGCTGTCCGACATGCAGGATACGGAGGCGGCCCGGAAGCCGATGCTGTCCGGCAGGCACGCCGCCGTGCGCATGGAGCATCTGGAATCCATCCGCCTCAATTTCCGGCACTGGCTCACGGTGGTCCGGTCCTCCGCCATCGGCCTGTTCATCGGGCTGTTGCCGGCGGCCGGCAGTTCGATCTCGAATATCCTGGCCTATGACCAGGAAAAGAAGGCTTCGAAGCATCCCGAGAAATTCGGCACCGGCATTCCCGAAGGCGTGATCGCCTCCGAAGCCTCGAACAACGCCACGGCGGGTGGCGCGCTCATCATGATGATGGCGCTCGGCATCCCCGGCGACGCGGTGACGGCAGTGATGCTGGGCGCGCTGACCATCCACAATATCGCACCCAGCCCCACCTTCATCTCCACCCAGCCGCAGCTGGCCTACGCCATCATGGTCGCCTATTTCCTGGCGAACTTCATGACGCTGGCGCTGACCTCCGGCTGCCTGCGCATCTTCATGCTGGTCACGCGGGTACCGCTCTACATTCTGGGCGTCGTCATCCTGGCTTATTGCGCCATCGGCGTGTTCACGCTGAGCAACGTGATCTCCGACATCTGGACGCTGCTGATGTTCGGCATATTGGGCTTCGTCATGCAGCAGCGCGGCTTCCCGCTGACGCCGATGGTGCTGGGCGTGGTGCTGGGGCCAGTGGCGGAGCTGAACCTGTCCCGCGCGCTATCCACCAGTGACGATCTGACCCTGTTCGTCACCCGCCCCTGGGCGCTGTTCTTCACGGTGATGGCGGTGTTCTCGATCTGCTTCCCGCTGTACCAGCGCGCACGGGAGAAGGGCTATGCCTGGAGCCGCTATTACGGAGCGGCCTTCATGGCCGCCATCGGCCTGCCGCTGCTGATGATGGAGGGCTGGTTCCGCACCGGGCTTGGCGGGTTGCTGATCCTGGCGGCGGTCGCCATCGCCTGGCGCCGCCAGCGTAATGCCGGCTGAGGGGTTCCCTCAGCCGGTCAGGACCACGCAGCCGGTGACGCCGGGAATCTGCGCGAGGCAGCGGCCGACATACTGGGCCGTATCGGCGTCGCGCAGATGGCATTCCGCCTCCACCTGCAGCAGGTCGCCGTCAGTATCGTCCACGCGCTGGCTCAGCCAGCGCTCCGGCACCAGGCTGCGTTTGGCGAAATGCTCCAGCAGCCGCGACAGCATGTTCGGGTCGGCCAGGGCGGTCAGACGGAAATGGGCGAGGACGGGATCACCGGCAGCCGGATGGTCGGCGTCAGCAGGAAGATCAGTCGAAAGAACGCTCGAAACTGACATGGGCGAAACAGACATGGGATGTACCCTCAAAAACGGTAACAGAACGCGACTCGACGACACCCGGCGTCTCGACAGACGCCGGGGCGATAATTCGAATCGCGTTGCTCCGGACCGGATACATCATGGAAATATAATTACCCGTCCTGGCTGGCACGGTCAACAGGCGGCAGGTGCAAGGCATGCCCCCTTTCCTGCATGACAGACTTCCCCATATGGGTCTTGCCCATAACAGGGTGAGGCTTTAGCCATTCTGCACACATCTGGATACACTTACCGCAGCGCAGGAATGCCCCCATGCCGAACGCCGCCCAGGCCCTTGTCGAAATTCTGCACCGCAACGGCATCGACCGGGTGTTCTGCGTGCCGGGCGAAAGCTTCCTCGGCATCATGGACGCGCTGCACGACTCCCCCATCGATGTGGTGACGGCCCGGCACGAGGCCAGCGCCGGCTTCATGGCGGTCGCCGATGCAAGGCTGACCGCCCGGCCTGGCGTGCTGCTGGTCAGCCGCGGCCCCGGCGCCACCAATGCCGCGATTGCCCTGCACACGGCGGAGCAGGACGCGGTGCCGCTGATCCTGATCGTCGGCCAGATCGAGAAGAAGGATCTGCGGCGCGAGGCGTTCCAGGAAATCGACTATGGCCGCATGTATGGCGGCATCGCCAAATGGGTGGCCGAGGCCATCGACGCCGAGCAGGTGCCAGAGCTGACCGCCAAGGCGGTGCGCATCGCCACCAGCGGCACGCCGGGCCCGGTCGTGCTGGTGGTGCCGGAGGATCTGCAGTTCCCGGAAGCGCCAATGTCGGCCGGCGTGGTACAGCAGCGCCGGCCCTCCGTTCCCGCTCCTCAGGATATTGCCGATGTGCGCGCGCTGCTGGAAAAGGCACAGCGTCCGCTGATCATCGCCGGCGGCGGACTGGATGTGCCGGGCGGGCGCGAGGCGCTGCTGGCCTTCGCCGAACGCTGGAACGTGCCGGTCGCGGTCAGCTTCCGCCGGCAGGATCTGTTCCCCAACGCGCATCCGCTCTATGCTGGCGATCTGGGCCTCGCCAACCCGAAGCAGCAGATCGCTGCCTTCCAGGACAGCGACCTGATTCTGGCGCTGGGCACAAGGCTGGGCGACATCACCACGCAGAATTACAGCTTCCCGGACTACCCGCGTCCTCGTCAGGCGCTGGTGCATTGCCATGACGATTCCCGCATCATCGGCCAGCATTTCATCGCCGATGTCGGTATCGCGGCCTCGCCAAAGGCGCTGGCGGAGACACTGGCAGACGGTACGGCTCTGCCCGCGCGCGACTGGTCGGGCATGGTTCGCGCGCTCTACGAGGACTATGCAACCTGGACCGTGAAGGCGGCGCCGGACGGTGTGGTGTTCGGCAATGTCGTCCATGCGCTGAACGAGGTGCTGGAGGAAGACGGCATCGTCGTCGCCGATGCCGGCACGCTGTCCAGCCATGTCTATCGCCATGTCCCCTTCCGCCATCCGCAGCGCCTGCTGGCGCCGATCTCCGGCGCCATGGGCTATGGCGTGCCTGGCGCGGTCGCCGCCGCCCTGCGCCATCCCGGGCGGCAGGTGATCTGCCTGGTCGGCGATGGCGGCTTCATGATGACCGGTTCGGAGTTCATGACGGCTGTGGCGCGCCAGCTGCCGCTGCTGATCCTGCTGTCGAACAACAGCAGCTATGCCTCCATCCGCATCCATCAGGAGCGGCATTATCCGGGGCGCGTGGTCGCCACCGATCTGGTGAACCCCGACTTCGCGGCGCTGGCACGGGCCTATGGCGCCGCCGGCTACATCATCGAGCGCGAGGAGGACATCCGCCCGGTGCTGCGCGAGGCGGTGCAGGCGACCGGTCCGCGTCTGGTCGAGGTGAAGGCGAGCCTTGAAACCTATCTGCCGGCCACCGTCTCGCGGGCGAACGCGGCGGACTGATCCGCGCCTTACCGAAATACGCAAAAAATTTTCGGCTATTTTTCAGTGTCGCGGTAGTCGCCTCCGCCGCGACAATGATTCCAATATCTGGCCTAAGTTTATGGAAAATTTGAGTCATTTCCAATGACATGAATTCGCATTTGCAATTTCTCCATATATTCAATGGTATGCGTAATATCTGATTAACTTTAACGAAAGGTTTTATTAATTTTTTGGGAGCATGTTCCGGCCATGCGCAGACGCGCAAGCATATAGGAGCATGTAACGATGACATCCCGCATTGCCGCGACCCTTGCCGCGACTTTCCTTTTCTCCGCCCCATTGCTGGGCGTGGCGCACGCCTCCGATGCCGCGCCGGCCCAGATCGATGATGCGCTGATCGAACAGATACGCGATATCACGGCGCATCAGACCGTGCTGATCTCGATCAAGGCGCAGAATGAGCGCCACAAGACGCTGACCCAGGCCGATATCGATGCGCTGGACAAGCAGTGGGTCGAGCAGCGCAAGTCAGACAAGCAGCCGCTGATCGCGCAGGTGCTGGGTTCTCCCCTTTCCGGCTATCTGATCCGCGAGATGGCACAGTCGCGTGGGCTGTTCGTCGAGATGTTCGTGATGGACAACAAGGGCCTGAATGTCGGCCAGAGCAGCATCACCGGCGATTACTGGCAGGGTGACGAGGCGAAGTACCAGAAGACCTTCCTGGTCGGCCCGGATGCGGTGTTCGCCGACAAGGTCGCGGTCGAGAAGGATACCGGCCACCGCCTGCAGCAGGTGAACTTCACCATCAAGGACCCGGCCGACGGCAAGCCTGTCGGTGCGATCACCGTCGAAGTCGATCTTGACATGCTGGCAATGCGCCGCCAGCAGGCCGCCCGCTGACCCCGCCTAGCGAAGGAACACTTCCCATGCTGAACAATCTTCGAATTTCCGCGAAGCTGCCCCTCGCCTTTGCGATCATCGTCGCCATCATGTTCGCGGTCAGCGCCGTATCCTTCTGGAAAGTTTCAGAAGTGCAGGACGCAATCGAGCGTGTCGAAGCGACCGACATGATGCTCAGCCATATTGAGGAGCTTGGCACGGCCATCATCGATCAGCAGCGCGCCATCCGCGGCTATCTGATCAGCGGCGATCCTTCCTATCTTGCGCCCTACAACAGCGGTGCCGAGAATTTTGCTGCCGCGTTGACCGCCCTGAAGGCTGACATGCAAAGGGATAACGATCCCCAGCAGAGTCAGCGCCTGGAGCAGGTGGTGGGCCTTCATAAACAATGGATCGATACGGTCGCCTCCCGCCAGATTGCCGCGATGGGGGCTGTGGATACCATCGAGGAAGCCCGTACCCTGGAGGCCGTCGGTGCTGGCAAGGCCTTCGTGGATGACATGAATGCTCTGCTCCGGGAGATGAAGAAGGCTGAAAACGCGCAGGTTGCGGAGGCTGTCGCTATCCAGATATCGGCTATCACCGTGACTTACACCGTGATCATTGTCGGCGGCATCGCCGCCCTGGCGGTTGCAATCACGCTGGCCCTGATGCTGTCCCGTGGCATCGTCACCCCGATCAGCCGCATGACTGACGCCATGACCCGTCTGGCCGGTGGCGACAAGACCATCGAGATCCCGGCGGTCGGCCGCAAGGACGAGGTCGGCGAGATGGCCGAGGCGGTTCAGGTCTTCAAGGACAATCTGATCCGCAATGAGGAGATGGCCGCCGCCGCCGCCCGCGAGCAGGAGGAACGGAACGCCCGTGCCACCCGCATCGAGCAGCTGACCAACAGCTTCCGCACCAGCGTGGAAGCGCTGCTGGAGAACGTCTCGCACTCCGCCGAGACCATGCAGGCGACCGCCCGCTCGATGAGCGACACTGCGGTCGAGACCACCGAACGCGCCACCTCCGTGGCTGCCGCCGCCGAGCAGGCCTCGCAGAATGTGAACGCCGTCTCCGCCGCTGCGGAAGAGCTGGCCAACTCCATCGCCGAGATCAGCCGGCAGGTGTCGCAGTCCACGACCCTAGCGACCGAGGCCGCCAAGGAAGCCGAGCAGACCAACAATGTGGTGCAGGAACTGGCGGAAGCCGCCAACCGCATCGGCGAGGTGATCAGCATGATCAACGACATCGCCGAGCAGACCAACCTGCTGGCGCTGAACGCCACCATCGAGGCCGCACGGGCCGGCGACGCCGGCAAGGGCTTCGCGGTCGTGGCCTCCGAGGTGAAGAGCCTGGCCAGCCAGACCGCCCGCGCGACCGAGGATATCGGCAGCCAGATCGGTTCGATCCAGGCCACGACAAACTCGGCTGTCGAGGCGATCCGCCGGATCGGTGAGCGCATCAACGAGATGAACGGCATCACCACGATGGTCGCTGCCGCCGTCGAGGAACAGCAGGCCGCCACCTCGGAGATCGCCCGCAATGTCGAGCAGGCCGCCGCCGGCGCCAACGAGGTGTCGAGCAACATCGGCAGCGTCAGCTCCGCCGCGCAGGTCACTGGTGCCTCGGCCAACGAGGTGCTGACCTCCTCGGTCGAGCTGGGCGACAAGGCCGGCACGCTGCAGCGCGAAGTCAGCGGCTTCCTGCGGGATGTGAACGCCGCCTGACCGGCAAGGAAACCCGCAACGCGAAGGCCCGGCAGTCCCTGCCGGGCCTTTTTCTTTCGCTTCGCCACCTATGTCTTTACGCTGGCTTTTAAGCAAAGGAGTGTCAGTGACGGATCAAACGGGTAACGCCAAGACCGAAACAGAGATGCGGCCCACAATCCGCAGGCTGCTGCGCCTTTGGCGTGCGCAGAGGGACCGGCACGGCGGCGCCCTGCCCCGCCGGCAGGATTTCGATCCGCTGGAGCTGGGGCCGAAGCTGCTGCCCTATGTCAGCATCGTCGAGCTGGACGGGGGGCGTCTACGCTTCCGCCTGTGCGGCACTGGCCTTGCCAAGGCCGCCGGCCTCGACCTGACCGGCGCCTATGTGGACGAGTTGAACCCCAACAAGGACTATGCGCGCTACATCACCGGCCTGTACGAACAGGCAAGGATCGCGCGCCTGCCATTGCTGTCCGAATCGGTCTTCATTGGCGCCCTGGAGGTTGCCAAGGGCCGCACCCAGCGGCTGATCTGCCCCCTCGCCCAGGATGGCGAGAGGGTCGATCATTTCATCGGCACGCAGGTTTTCGAGAAAAGTCCCGATTCGGTCGGCGACCTGACGATGACCTACGCCGCCGGCTTTGCACCCGGCTTGACCAGGGTGATCGGCGACGAGGCCTGATCCATCCGCTTGCGCGACGCGGCGATGCTGCGGATCGCCGCATCGACGCCGCCGCGCTCGTAGGGGATGTCGAGATAGGACAGCGACGCCTCAACCGCCGAGAGCGCGCCCAGCAGCATCGGCTCGTTCATGTCGCCCATATGGCCGATGCGGAACGCCTTGCCCTGCAGCTTGCCTAGGCCGCCGCCAAGACCCGTCTGGAAGACCTCGCGGGCAACCTCGCGGATCGCCGCCCCGTCATAGCCGTCGGCAACCAGGATGGTGGTCACACCGTTGGATCGCTCGGCCGGGTTGACCGCGTTGAAGGACAGCACGTTGGCCTTGCTCCACACCTCGATGGCCGCGCGGGTGGCGTCGGCCAGCATCTGGTGGCGGCGGAAGGCATTCTCCAGCCCCTCCTCCAGCAGCATGTCGAGCGCGGCGCGCATGCCGAACATGTGATGCTCCGGCGCGGTACCGCAGAACCGGCGATAGCTTTCCGGCTCCAGCCTGGCACCCCAGTCCCAGTAGCGGCGCGGTGCGGTCGCCTTCCTGTGCGCCTCGATGGCGCGCGGGCCGGCGGCCACGAAGCCCAGGCCCGGCGGCATCATCAGCCCCTTCTGGGAGGCGGCGACAGCCACGTCCACGCCCCAGTCATCCATGCGGAAATCGACCGTGCCCAGCGAGGCGATGGTATCGACCATCAGCAGCGCCGGATGGCCGACCTTGTCCATGGCCTCCCGCACCGCCTTCACATCGGCAGTGATGCCGACGGCAGTGTCGGTATGGACCAGCAGCACGGCCTTGATCTTCTTGTCCTTGTCAGCAGCCAGACGCTCGGCGATCTGCGACGGCTGGATCGCCTTGCGCCAGTCGTTCGGAATCTCCTCGATCTCGGCGCCATAGGCGGCCGCAACATCGCGCCAGCCGGCAGAGAAATTACCGGTTTCCGGCACCAGCAGCTTGTCGCCGGGGCTCAGCACATTCACGAGGGCTGCTTCCCAGGCGCCATGGCCGTTGGTGATGTACATGAAGATACGGCCTTCCCTGGTACGGAAGACCGTCCGCATATCCTCGAAGCAGGACGCGACAGTGTCGAGCAGGCGGGGATCGTTCAGATCCACGGCCGGGGTGTGCATCGCATTCAGCACGCGGTCCGGCACATTGGTCGGCCCCGGTGTGTTCAGGAAGCCCTTGCCCCTCTTAACCTGTGTCATCGCGTCTCTTCTCAGCTGCTGGTCATGGATCAAAGCGCCACGAATCATCCTTTCGCAGCGCGGTTGAAGAGTGGAGCATTTTTCAGCCCGGCTTGGTCAAGCCTTTTCTTGTATCCGCGACACTTCCGGGCAAAAGAATGCGCCTCTTCACGCCGCGTAGGCGGGCGGCGCGACGAAGCCGCCATAGCCCTTCTCGATCATCCCGGCGAAGGCGATGCAGTTGCGGTCGCCATATTGCGGGCCGACGATCTGCACGCCGACCGGCAGCCCCTCCGGCGTCAGGCCGATGGGCGCCATGGTCGAGGGCAGATAGAAGGCACCAGTATAACCGGCCCAGAACAGCTGGTCGGTCGAGGGCTGGTCCTTGCCGTTCACCGGGATCATGCGCTCCCAGCGCTCGCCCTTCTGGTTCTGCGTGAAGGCCGCCGTGGTCGCGGTCGGGCACAGCAGCAGATCGTACTGGGTGAAGAACTCCGCCCATTTCAGCCGCAGCTGGTGGCGGCGCTCGTTAAAGGCCAGCCAGTCCTTGTGCGGCATGGTGACGGCGCGGAGCATGCGGGCGGCATAGCCCTGGTCCTTCGGGTCCAGCTTTTCCGCCAGCGCCAGGTTCGCCTTGTACTGTTCCGCCGTCTGCCGGCCGGAGGTCGCCCCGCGCAGCAGTGCGACATAGATCGCCATCGCCTCGTCGGTATCGATATCCGGGCGCGCGCGCTCGTCCACCGTCGCCCCTTCCTTGCGCAGGAAATCCGCCAGCGCCAGCAGCCGGTCCTGCACGCTCTTATCGACCTCCGCATTGCGGTCGGTCAGCATCAGGGCGACCTTGTAGTCCTTCAGGCTCTTCTTCTTCGGCGCCGGCAGAACAAGCTTGTAGCCCGCCCCTTCGATATCGTCCGGCCCGGCCATCACATCGAGGCCGATGGCAAGGTCGGCGGCGCTGCGCGCCATCGGACCGATCACCGAGATATCGGAGGCCGAAACCCGGCCCGGCAGCGCCTGGCCGCGCGGCGGGCAGATGCCATAGGTCGGCTTGTGCCCGAAGACGCCGCAATAATGCGCCGGGTTGCGGATCGAGGCGCCGATGTCGCTGCCCGCCTCAATGCCGCAGAAGCCGGCGGCCAGCGACGCCGCCGACCCGCCGGAGGAACCGCCCGGCGTGCGCGTCAGGTCCCAGGGGTTGTTGGTGGTACCATAGACCTCGTTGAAGCTCTGCCAGTCGGACAGCAACAGCGGCACGTTGGACTTGCCGTAGAGCGTCACGCCGGCCTGCTTCAGGCGGGTGACCGACAGCGCGTCCTGCTTCGGGAAATTGTCCTTCATCTCCGGCAGGCCCCAAGTGGTGGGCATGCCGACCACGTCGAAGGATTCCTTGATCGTCATCGGCACGCCGTGCAGCGCCCCCCAGACAGAGCCCTTGGCCAGCGCCTTGTCAGCCTCCTTCGCGCGCTTGCGCGCACCCTCGACATCCTTCACCACCACGGCATTGATGTCGCCATCATGCTTTTCGACCCGCGCCAGGCAGTGATCCAGCAGTTCGAGGGCACTGATCTTCTTGTTCTTGATGGCCGCTGCCTGCTTCTTCGCCGGCCAGAATGCGATGTCCATGATGCTTGAGGCTCCCTGCTTGGCTTGATTTCCGCGAATGGTGCGAAATGTTAGCGATGCTGACAGAAAGCGCCAAGCCGAACCGCCGCATGGCCGGTCTGCACCCCGCTGGCGTCGGATCGGGTGTCGAAAATCGGTAACCACCCTGACCGACTTTTCTGGACAGCGCGCGGGATATTCGCTTTATTTCGCCAGCCTCGCGCCAACAAGAACGGCACAAAAGCGGGTTTACCGCGCCGCACACCAAATAAGTAAGCCTCACACAGTCCCATCCGGACAGGGCATACGTCGCAGGGAGACGCAAGGGATACCGATGAGCCTCCTTCTGATCGTTTTGCTGCCGTTTATCGGCGCCATTTTCGCTGCGCTGTCGATACGGGCGGGCCGCAATGCCTGCAGCATCGCCGCGCTCGCCACCACGCTGACCAGCCTCACATTGCTGCTGACGCACGCCCCCGCCGTCTTTCGCGGCGAGGTGGTGACTGCGCGGTTCGAATGGCTGCCGGCACTTGGCCTCAACGTGAACTTCTTCGTGGACGGGCTGGGGCTGTTCTTCGCCGGGCTGATCCTGGGCATTGGCGCGCTGATCATCATCTATGCCCGCGCCTACCTGTCGAAGGACGACCCGATGGGCCGCTTCATGGCCTATCTGCTGTTGTTCCAGGGCGCCATGGTCGGCATCGTGCTGTCCGACAACATCCTGCTGCTGCTGGTGTTCTGGGAGCTGACAAGCCTGTCCTCCTTCCTGCTGATCGGCTACTGGAACCACCTGCCGGAAGGCCGCCAGGGCGCGCGCATGGCGCTGGCCGTCACCGGCGCCGGCGGCCTGTCGCTGATTGCCGGCATGCTGATCCTGGGCCATATCGCCGGCTCCTACGACCTGACCGTGATCCTGCAGAATGGCGACGTCATCCGGCAGTCGCCGCTGTACCTGCCGGCATTGCTGCTGATCCTCGGCGGCTGCTTCACCAAGTCGGCGCAGTTCCCGTTCCATTTCTGGCTGCCGCACGCGATGGCCGCCCCCACCCCGGTCAGCGCCTATCTGCACAGCGCCACCATGGTGAAGGCCGGCATCTTCCTGATGGCGCGGCTTTGGCCTGTGCTGTCGGGCACCGAGGAATGGTTCTACCTGGTGACCACCGCCGGTCTCGCGACCATGGTCATCGCGGCGTGGATCGCCCTGTTCAAGGATGATCTGAAGGGGCTGCTGGCCTTCTCCACGGTCAGCCATCTGGGGCTGATCACCATGCTGCTGGGCTTCGGCACGCCGATGGGCGCGATGACCGCGGTGTTCCACATCCTGAACCATGCGACCTTCAAGGCGGCGCTGTTCATGACCGCCGGCATCGTCGATCACGAGGCCGGCACGCGCGACATCAAGCGGCTGGGCGGCTTGCTGTTCCTGATGCCGATCACCGGCACCATCGCCATGGTAACCGCCGCCTCGATGGCCGGCCTGCCGCTGCTGAACGGCTTCCTGTCGAAGGAGATGATGCTTGAACAGGCCGGGCTGACCGTCTGGCTGGGCAATGACTGGATCGTGCCCGTGCTGGCGACGATCGGCGCGCTGTTCTCCGTCGCCTATTCCTTCCGCTACATCGCGCATGTCTTCCTGGGCGAGCAGCGCCATGACTATCCGCATCATCCGCACGATCCGCCCTTCCTGATGTGGGCGCCGCCCGCGCTGCTGGCGGTGCTGGTGGTGCTGATCGGCCTGTTGCCGGCGGTGATCGCCGGGCCGCTGGTCGCCACCGTCTCCGCCGCCGTCATCGGCGCGCCGGCGCCGGACTACAAGCTGGCGATCTGGCATGGCCTCACCCCGGCCCTGTTCATGAGCGTGATCGCGGTGGTCGGCGGCGCGCTGCTGCTGTGGCGCCACGCCACGGCCAAGGCGATCCGCGAATCGGTGCCGCGACCGGAGGCCAAGACGATCTTCGAGGCCTGCATCGCAGCACTGGTGAGCCTGGCAAGCCGCTTCACGGACGGGCTGCAGAACGGCTCGCTGCAGCGCTACCTCGCCTGGCTGGTGGGCGCGGCGCTGGTGATCGGCTATGGCGGCTATTTCGGCACCACGAACGCGCCGGGCGGCCGACCGACCCTGCCTGCTCCGCCGCTTGCCATCATTGCCTGGCTGCTGCTGATCGCCGCCAGCATCGGCGCGGTGACGATGCACCGCCAGCGCCTGTTCGCGCTGATGCTGGTCAGCGTGGTCGGCCTCATCGTCTCGCTGGGCTTCCTGTATCTGTCCGCCCCCGACCTTGCGCTGACGCAGATCTCCGTCGAGGTGGTGACGGTCATCCTGATGCTGCTGGCGCTGAACTTCCTGCCGAAGGCAACGCCGGTCGAAAGCAGCATGCCGCGCAAGACGCGCGACGGCATCCTCGCCGGGCTGGCCGGGCTGGGTGTCGGCGGTGCGGTCTGGGCGGTGATGACCCGCGATTTCGAGACCATCTCCAGCTACCATCTGGAGAATTCCAAGACCGGCGGCGGCGGCACCAATGTGGTGAACGTGATCCTGGTCGATTTCCGCGGCTTCGATACATTCGGCGAGATCATCGTGCTGGGCATCGCCGCGCTGGTGATCTTCGCCCTGCTGGACAGCGCGATGCATGGCGAATGCCGGCGCAAGCTGATGAACTGGCAGTTCGAGACCGCGCGCGCCGCCGACCGGCACCCGCTGATGATGGTCGTGGTGTCGCGCGTCATGCTGCCGCTGGCGCTGATGGTCGGCGTCTATATCTTCCTGCGCGGCCATAACGAGCCGGGCGGCGGCTTCATCGCCGGCCTGATCGTCGCCATCGCGCTGGTCATGCAGTACATGGCCAGCGGCCTTGGCTGGGCAGCACAGCGCATCCGCATCGACTATCACATGACGATTGGCCTCGGCGTGCTGTTCGCCGCGCTGACCGGCGTCGGCGCCTGGCTGGCCGGGCGGCCGTTCCTGACCAGCGACTACGGCTATTTCACCCTGCCGCTGGTCGGCACCTTCGAGCTGGCGACCGCGATGCTGTTCGATATCGGCGTGTTCCTGACCGTGGTCGGTGCGGTGATGCTGGCGCTGGCGAACCTGTCGCGCATCGGCATGAAGGCGGAGCATCTGACCGTCTCGAAGGAGCCGATGGACCTCGACCCGTCACGCGACGGCACAGCGGCGAAACCCGCCGGTCAGGAGAGCTGACATGGAATTCCTCATGGCATCCGGCATTGGCGTGATGACGGCGGCGGGCGTCTATCTGCTGCTGCGCGCCCGCACCTTCCCGGTCATCGTCGGGCTGACCTTCCTGTCCTATGCGGTGAACGCCTTCATCTTCGCCATGGGCCGGCTTGAGACCGAAAAGCCGCCGATCCTGGCCCTGAAGCTGGCGCAGTACACCGACCCGCTGCCGCAGGCGCTGGTGCTGACCGCCATCGTCATCGCCTTCGGCATGACGGCGATGGCCGTGGTGCTGGTGCTGCGCGCCTATCTGGAAGTTGACAGCGACCATGTCGATGGCGACAGCGATAACCGGGAGGGAACCGGGCGATGAGTCACTGGATCATTCTGCCGGTCATCCTTCCGGCCATCGCCGCCAGCCTTCTTCTGCTTGGCCTGAACAAGGACCAGGCGCTGGAGCGTACCGTCGCCCTGACCTCGACCGCTGCGCAGTTCGCCGTCGCCGTGGCACTGACCGTGGCCGCAACGCAGACCCCGGCGGAGGCTTATCTGCTGGGCAACTGGCCGGCGCCGTTCGGCATCGTGCTGGTGCTGGACCGGCTGTCGGCGATGATGCTGCTGCTCACATCCGCGCTGGCGCTGTTCGTGCTGCTCTATGCCCTTGGCGGCTGGGACAAGCGCGGCCGGCATTTCCACGCGCTGTTCCAGTTCCAGCTGATGGGCGTGAATGGCGCCTTCCTGACCGGCGACGTGTTCAACCTGTTCGTGTTCTACGAGGTGCTGCTGATCGCCTCCTACGGGCTGATGGTGCATGGCAGCGGCGGCGAACGTCTGAAGGCCGGCACGCATTATGTCATCACCAACCTGACCGGCTCCGCGCTGTTCCTGATCGCGGTCACCATGATCTATGGCGTCACCGGCACGCTGAACATGGCCGACCTTGCGGTGAAGGTGCCGCAGGTGGCGGCGGGCGATCAGGGGCTGCTGCAGGCCGGCGCGCTGTTGCTGCTGCTGGTGTTCGGCATCAAGGCGGCGCTGGTACCGCTGCATTTCTGGCTGCCCGGCACCTATGCCGCCAGCTCTGCCCCGGTGGCCGCCCTGTTCGCGATCATGACCAAGGTCGGTGCCTATTCGATCCTGCGCTTCTACACGCTGGCCTTCGGCGCCGACGCCGGCCCCGCCACCTTTGTCGCCGGCCCCTGGCTGCTGCCGGCCGCGCTGGTCACGATGGTGATCGGCATGGTCGGCATGCTGGCCGCACGGCAGCTGCGCTGGCTGGTCGCCTTCGGCGTCGTCGGCTCGATGGGCACGCTGCTGACCGGCTTCAGCCTGTTCACGGCGGAAGCGCTGTCGGCCGGCATGTATTACATGCTGCATTCGACCTTCATCGCCGCCGGCCTGTTCCTGCTGGTCGAGCAGATATCGATCCGGCGTGGCAGCGATGCGGTGGCGCCGGGTAGCAGCTTCGCCGGGATTGGCCTGACCTCGTCGCTGTTCATGGCCGCCGCCATCGCCATGGCCGGCCTGCCGCCGCTGAGCGGTTTCCTGGGCAAGCTGCTGATCCTGGACGCCGCGCGCGACAGCGGGGCGATGGGCTGGATCTGGACGCTGATCCTCGTCACCTCCTTCCTGTCCATCGTCGCCTTCGCCCGGGCCGGCAGCCTGGTGTTCTGGAAGCGCGGCGGGGATGTCGCCCCCGAGAGCCCCACCGGTCCGCAGCCGGTCCTGCCACTGGTCGCCACCATCGGCGTGCTGGCGATGACGGCCCTGCTGTCCGCTTTCGCCGGGCCGGTTTCCGGCTATCTGGACGAGACGGCGCGGCAGCTGATGGCCCCGACGGACTACATCGCCGCCGTGCTGGGCGCCGACGCGCTGGCGTCGCGTTGAGGAAGGGAGGATACTGATGCAGCGTTATCTTCCGCACCCGATCATGGTCATTATCCTCACCCTGCTCTGGATGGTTCTGCTGAACGACTTCTCGGTCGGCGGACTCGTGCTGGGCATCCTGCTGGGCATTGGAATCACGCTGCTGACCAGCCGGCTGTGGCCGGGCGCGCCGCGCATTGCCAGCTACCCGAAGGCCTTTGCCTATTTCTTCCTGGTGCTGTGGGACATCGTCGTCGCCAACGTCCAGGTTGCCGGGCTGATCCTGTTCAAGCGCAATGCTGACCTGAAGCCGGATTTCATCTCGATCCCGCTGGATATCCGCACGCCGGAAGCGATCACCCTGCTGGCCGGCACCATCACCATGACGCCAGGCACCGTGTCCTGCGACCTGTCGGCCGATGGCCGCAGCCTGCTGGTGCACGGGCTGAACATTGAGGATGCGCCGGCAACCATCGCCGATATCAAGAAGCGCTACGAGGCCCGCCTGAAGGAGATTTTCGAATGATCTTCTACGCCATCGCCTTCTGTTTCGCCTGCATCGGCCTGGCACTGCTGATGAATCTGTGGCGCCTTGCCACCGGGCCGACCATACCGGACCGCATCCTGGCGCTGGACACCATGACCATCAACGCCATCGCGCTGATCGTGCTGTACAGCCTGATGAGCGACACTTCCATCCTGTTCGAGGCGGCGATCCTGTTCGCCATGGTGGGCTTCATCTCCACCGTGGCCTACTGCAAGTTCCTGCTGCGCGGCGACGTGATCGAGTAAGGAGCGGATCATGGATTTCATTCTCGAACTGCTGCTCTCCGCCTTCATCGTCATCGCCGGCTTCTTCTCTCTGGTGGGTTCCTTCGGCCTGCTGAAGCTGCCCGACGTGATGACCAGGCTGCATGCCCCGACCAAGGCGACGACTCTGGGCGTCGGCGGCATCCTCGTTGCCTCCATGCTCTATAACCTGATGGCGCATGGCACCGTGTCGGTGCATGAGCTGGCGATCACGCTGTTCCTGTTCATCACGGCGCCGATCACCGCCAATTTCATCGCCAAGGCCTATCTGCACGAGCAGCGCGCCGAGGCGGCAAAGAGCCTGCCGAAGCCGGACGCCAAGGCATCCGACTGGGCGACCTACAAGGTCCCGGAGCGTCAGGCGGAGAGCTGAGCCTCCCGCAGCCAGTCCAGAGCCTCCAGCCGGTCCGTGAACAGGCGGTGGTTGGCTCTCGGAAAGATGCTGGCGGCGATCTTCACGAGCTGAAAGAAGAAGCCGTCCCGCGCGACATAGGCGACGCGGGATTCGGGTGGCGGCGCGCTGCCCCATGGCGCCAGCTTGACGATGTCGTACAGCACCTCCCACTCGACGATGCCATGGAACCTTGTGGCATCGACGAGCGTCAGCATGTTGGTGCGGACCATGCCGCGCGACAGCGCTTCCTGAAGGCAGGCGCGGACATCGCTCAACCCCGCCTCGTTCTCGACCGTGATGAAGAGCAGGTCCCCCGTGACGGAGAGGGTTACCCGATTATCGGCTGAGCCGCTGACGATTATCTCCGAACTTCGATTGTCATTTGCCTGCCTTGCCTGTGCCCTGTCCGAAGCATCATCGTCCCGGCCCGTCATCCCGCCCCCGGTTGAGAATTGAGCAACTTGGTATCCTTAGCGATACCACCCCAACCGCCGCGATAACAGGCTTAAATATATATAAAGAAACGATAATTCGACATGGCAACCATATGCCTGACAAGGTCAGGCGCGGCCGAAGGCATCCTCGATGCGTACGATATCGTCCTCGCCGAGATAGGCGCCGGACTGCACCTCGATTAGGTTCAGCGGCACCTTGCCCGGGTTCTCCAGCCGGTGGACGCAGCCCAGCGGCAGATAGACCGACTCATTCTCCTGCAGCAGCATCTGCTCCTCGCCGCGCGTGACCAGCGCGGTGCCGTTCACCACCACCCAGTGTTCGGCGCGGTGGAAGTGCTTCTGCAGCGACAGCTTGCCGCCCGGCTTCACGGTCAGCCGCTTCACCTGGAAGCGGTCGCCGGCATGCAGGGTCTGGTAATAGCCCCAGGGGCGGTAGATCTGGCGATGCGCGCTGGCCTCGCCGCGGCCTTCGGCCTTGAGCAGCTCCACCGCGTCCTTCACCTGTTGCACGGCATCCTTGGAGACGACCAGCACCGCATCCTCGGTGGCGACGACGATCAGATTCTCGACACCGACCGCCACCGTCGCGATGCCCTCGCCGCGTACAAGGCTGTTCTTCGTGCCGATGGTCCAGGCGTCGCCCTGCAGCACATTGCCGTCTGCATTCTTCTCACCAACCTGCCAGAGCGAGGACCAGGAGCCCAGATCGGCCCAGCCGATATCTGCCGGCACGACGGCGGCATGGTCCGTTCGTTCCATCACCGCATAGTCGATGGAGATCGAGGGCGCCTCGGCGAATGCCGCGCCCAGCCGTCGGAAGGACAGATCGCTGGTCGCCATGGCGACAGATTCCTCCGCCGCCTTCAGCACCTCCGGCGCGTGGCGCGCGATCTCCGCCAGGCAGGCCTCGGCGGACAGCAGGAACATGCCGGAATTCCAGAGATAGCCCTCGGCGACAAAAAGTTCCGCCGTGGCACGGTCCGGCTTTTCAACGAAGCGTTCGACGGCCTGCACACCATCGCCCAGAGACTCGCCCGGCTTCACATAGCCATAGCCGGTCTCCGGCGCGTCCGGCACCATGCCGAAAGTGACCAGCTTGCCGGCCCGCGCCAGCGGCAGGCCCGCCGCCACAGCCGCACGAAGCCCTGCCGGGTCGGCAATATGATGGTCCGCCGGCAGCACCAGCAGGATGGATTCGGGCGTCTTTTCGCGTGCGACCAGCGCGGCGGCGGCCAGCGCCGGCGCGGTGTTGCGCCCCTTCGGCTCCAGCAGGATGGCTGCCGGCTCGATATCGAGCTGGCGCATATGTTCGGCAACGATGAAGCGGTGATCCTCCGCGCAGACGATCATCGGCGCGCCGAAACCCTGGGCCGGCGCGGTGCGCAGAACGGTGTCCTGGATCAGGCTGCTGTCGCCCAGCAGAGGCAGGAACTGCTTGGGGTAGCTGAGACGCGACACCGGCCATAGCCGCGAGCCGCTGCCGCCGGACAGGATGACGGGAATGACGGAACTGAAATCGGCGGATTGGGGCATTGCGCTATCCGGATACGGGCGACGGGTCCGTCATCCCTTCGCACAAGCCCTTCCCGCCTGCAAGGGCTAGGCGATGACCGCCGGTTCGTGACCGATCGACAGCAGCAGCCCGGCCACCGCCGTTACCAGCATACCGAGCGTGACCGACCGCCACACGATTCCCGCCAGCTTGTTCTTCTTGTCGTCCTTCATGACCGCCTCCATTGCGGCACAGTCGCAAACTAGATGCATTCTAATTTAGTTGCGACTGGCTCGCAATCAAGAAGTCAAATCGATATCGCCTTGCCTGAAATGACGATTCGCCGGCAGCACCTCCTATTCTAACCGTCACCCCCGGTCTTGTACCGGGGGTCCAGGGTCCAGCATGCTCAGGCTAGGCCGAAGCAAGCCGAGGCCTGGATTCCCGCAACAAGTGCGGGAATGACGGCAGGAGGAACCCGGACGCCAGCACTTCAAACCCGGCCTTTCAGACAAAAATGCCGACACCCCTCACATTTCCTCCAGCGCCAGCGGGGAGATATCGCGGCCCGACAGACCTTTCGGGTTGCGCTGCGCGACCGTCGCCTCAGCCCGGCGCTGCCCCTGCTCCACCGCCTCGGCGGCGGCGGCGAAGTCGAAGCCCAGCACCTGCCCGTTCTCGACGCGCAGCACGCCATCGACATAGACGTCGCGCACCGCGCGTTCCGCCGCCGTATAGACGAGGCTGCGCAGCGGGTCGCGCAGTGGCCGCATGATCGGATGCGTGGCATCGACCAGCACGATGTCGGCCTTGGCACCCGGCGCCAGCCTTCCGATATCATCGCGTCCCAGCGCTTTGGCCGGGCCGGTGGTGACGGCATTGAACATGTCGGCGGTGGTCACGGCGCGGAAATCCTTGGCGTTCACCCGCGCCAGGATGGCAGCGGTGCGCATCTCCTCCCACAGATTATGCGGGTGGGTGTCGGTGCCGATCGCCATGTTCACCCCGGCCTCCAGATACTTCCCGAAATGCTCCAGCGTATGGCCATAGCGCGAGAACACCGTCGGGCAGTGCGCCACCGTCGCGCCGCGCTTCGCCAGCAGGCCGAGGTCACTGCGGCTCTCCCAATGGATCAGCGAGTGATGGTCGAGGAACATGCCATGGCCGATGGTCACGTCCGGCGCCAGGAACCCCACCTCGTCCAGCCACTGGATCGGCGTGAGCCCGTGCCGGCGGGTCATCTCGTGGAACTCGACCACGCTCTGCGCCGCATGGGTCTGCAGCGGCAGCTTGCGGGCGCGCGCCGCCTTCACCGACTCCTGGAACATCTCCGCCGAGCAGGTATCGACCTGCGCCGGCATGACGATGCCGGACAGCCGGCCGGACGGATGCGCCACCGCCTCGTCCACCAGCGCCAGCGCCTTCTCGAACTGCTTTTGGCCGGCTTCCTTGTCCCAGACGAAATCCAGCCGATGGCCGGTCGGCACGTCCCAGCGCGCCTCGCGGAACTGCGGCGTCACATAGGCGCGCACGCCGCTCTTGGCCAGCAGCTCGATCCAGCCGGGATAGCTCGGTGACAGGTCGGCAATGGTGGTCACGCCGGACAGCAGCATTTCCGACAGCGCATAGGCGCACGGCGCCTCCGGCCCGCCCTCATGGTCCTGGAACAGCGCCGTGCGGTCGTACAGCGCGCTCATATAGAGCTTCGGATTCCCCAACTCCTCGCGCACGCCCTTGTAGGTCGGCTGGTTGTAAGGGTGGCAGTGAATATTGATGAGGCCCGGCAGCACGACCGACTGCCGCCCGTCGATCTCGCTGTCCGCCGGCCCGTCATAATCCGGCCCGACATGCAGGATCGCGTTGCCCCAGAAGGCAATGTCGATGCCGCGGCGATAGACATGGCGGTTCTTCCCGGCATCCCAGGCAACCGTCCAGTCGGCCTTGCGGATCACCACGGTCTTGGCGGTCTTGGCGTCTGTGCTGTTCATGCTGCCCCCCGGCTTGTTCGCTTCGTTGACAGGTAGCATGGCAAGAATCGGCGACCGCTCATAGAGCCTATCGTCTCGACCATCCGTCCCTTCTGCGCTATGCCGGTTCGGCGCAGAGAGGATATTGCATGACCGATCCGGTACAGGACCAGTACGAGGCCTATCCCTATCCCGGCCGCAACCCGGCAGAGGAAGCCACGCGGCTCGTCACCGGCTCGCCCAGCCGGGTGCTGGAGATCGACCATTACCTGTTCGGCGGGCGGCGCGACTGGAGCCAGCCCTTCCGCGTGTTGGTGGCCGGTGGCGGTACCGGCGACGCCACGGTGATGCTGGCGCAGCAGCTGCACGATAAGGGCATGAAGGCCGAGATCACCTATCTCGACCTGTCCACGGCCTCGCGCCGCATCGCGGAGCAGCGGATCAAGATACGCGGCCTGACAAACGTGACCTTCCTCTCCGGCTCACTGCTGGCCCTCGCGGAAATGGGCCTCGGCGGCTTCGACTACATCGATTGCTGCGGCGTGCTGCACCATCTTCCCGACCCGGATGCCGGCCTCGCGAGCCTGGCCGGCGCTCTGGCGCCCGGCGGCGGCATCGGCATCATGGTTTATGGCGAATATGGTCGCGCGGGCCTCTATCCGCTGCAGGCGGCGCTGCAACAGCTGGCCGGCGATCTGCCGCTGAAGGAGCAGGTGGCGCTGGCGAAGAAGCTGCTGCCCGCCCTCCCCGTCACCAACGGCTTCCGCAACAACCGCTTCCTCGGCGATCACCGGCGCGGCGATGCGGAGCTGGTGGATTTGCTGCTGCACCGGCAGGACCGCGCCTATACCGTGCCGCAGCTGGCCGAGCTGGTGGCGGGCGCAGGCCTCCAGATCGCCAGCTTCATCGAGCCGTTGCGCTACGACCCGTCCCTCTATCTCACCGACCCGGTGCTGGCCAAGCGGGCGGCTTCGCTGCCGGCGCCAGATCAGGCGGCGCTTGCCGAACGGCTGGCCGGCAACATGAAGCTGCACATCGCCTATCTCAGCCGCGAGTCCGGCACCGTGGCACAGCCCGCACCCGAGGCGATTCCGCTCTTCATCGAATGGGAGGCGGAGACTGTTGCAAAGGCGGTCCAGCAGCAGGGCGGCATCAAGGGCGCCTTCGACGGGCTGCCGGTCACCTTGCCGCTGCCGCGCCAGGCGCCTGCGATCCTGCGGCTGATCGACGGCACGCGCAGGATGGACGCGATCCGTCAGGAGACGGGATTCACCGACTGGGAGAACTTCATGGCCGTCTTCAGACCCGTCTGGCGCGCGCTGAACGGCATCAACCGGCTGGCGCTGCGGCACTAAATTCCCTCTCCCCCTTGCGGGAGAGGGTTGCGCAGCCTAATGAGCGGAGCGAATTAGGCGGAGCTGGGTGAGGGGGTATCGCAAGAACGGAACCGCCCCCTCACCCGGTTCGCTCACGCTCACCACCCTCTCCCGCAAGAGGAGAGGGTTTGGGGACAGGGTTCAGATACTACTTCCCGCCGTGCAGCGCCGTTTTCGGCAGCATGGCGTGGATGCCCTTGTGCTGGTTCACCAGCTGGCTGACGCGCAGGTCGCAGGCCAGGCTGCACAGGGTATAGGCGTCCTCGCGGCTGAGGTTGGACTTGGCGCAGATCAGCTCGATCATGCCGCGCAGCGCGATCTTCGCCGCCTCGTCGAGGTCGGGGTCGAGGCCGATGGTGATGTAGTGCTTCGCGGTTTCGGCCTGCGGCAGTTTCAGGCTCATATCCTTGCGCACGATGAATTCGAAGGTCCCGCTCAGCGCCGTCTCGATGGCGGTGATGCAGACCTCGCCATCGCCCTGCACGGCATGGCCGTCGCCGCAGGAGAACAGCGCGCCCTCGTTGAACACCGGCAGATAGAGCGTGGCGCCGGGGCGTATTTCCTTGATGTCGAGATTGCCGCCCATGGCGCGCGGGATGATCGAGGTCTGCGCGCCCCAGCCCGCCGGCGGGGCGACGCCCATCACGCCGAAGAACGGGTCGAGCGGCAGATCGACGCCCCAGGGGAGCTTCGCCACCATCTTTTCCAGATCCATGCGGATGTGCATCAGGCGGGTTTCCGGGAACTCGTCCGGCAGCGTCCCACCGAGCGGCCGGATGATGTTCCAGCCCCATTCGTCACGCAGCTTCACATCAATGATGCGCACTTCCAGCACGTCGCCGGGCATTGCCCCCTTCACCGCCACCGGGCCGGTGAGGATATGGCCGGGCAACAGGCGCGGTGACTTCTGGTGAATCTCCTTCAGCTCCGGGCGCACCTTCAGGTCGCCGCCCGGCATCACCTCCGGCGCGCCGGAGACAGTGTGGATCGTCACCCGGTCGCCGGACTCCACCTCCAGCACCGGCCTGATCTTTGCGTCGAACGCGCCCCAGTGGCAGGTTTCGGGGCTGGAGGAGAGTTCGTGATGCTTGCTCATGGGAAGCCTGCGTGTCTTTCGGAAGGGATCGGCATTTGAACAGAGGGAGCCGGCGCTTGCCAGTGCCTTTGGAGCGGAGAGGACCGCATATCAGCTCCTATCATCGGGCCGATGGCGCATCTCTGCTGGCTTGCCTACACTCCGCCCATCAAACCGAAACACCACACAAGAAAGACCGAACATGGATCTGGGACTGAAGGGCAAGAAGGCCGTTATCACCGGCGGCACACGGGGCATTGGCCGCGCCATCGTCGATATTCTGGCCGCCGAGGGCTGCGATGTGGCCTTCTGCGCGCGCAAGGAGGATGAGGTGAAGGCCGCCGTTCAGGCCGTCTCCGCCACCGGTGCGAAGGCCTATGGCGGTACCGCCGATGTCGGCGATGGCGACAGCATCCGCGGCTTCATCGCCGATGCGGCGGCGAAGCTGGGCGGTATCGATATCCTCGTCGCCAATGTCAGCGCCATGGGCGGCGGCAATGAGGAGAGCGCCTGGCGTGCCAGCGTCGAGGTGGACATCATGGGCACCATGCGCACGGTGGAGGCCGCCCTGCCCTTCCTGGAGAAGGCCGGCAACGGCGCCATCGTCGCCATCTCCAGCGTGTCGGGCATCGAGATTTCCGCCGATACCGTGCGCTCCTACAACACGGTGAAGGCGGCGGTCGTCGCCTACATGTCAAACCTTGCCAAGGCGCATGCCGGCAAGGGCATCCGCGCCAACACTGTTTCCCCCGGCACGATCTATTTCGAGGGCGGCGTATGGGGCCGCACCAAGATCAACGATCCGGCGCGCTACGAGCATTTCCTGAAGAAGAACCGCGCCGGCCGCATGGGCACGCCGGAGGAAGTGGCCCGCGCCGCCGTGTTCCTGGCGAGCCCGGCCGCCAGCTTCGTCTCCGGCACCAATCTGGTCGTGGATGGCGCCTACACCAACCGCATCCAGTTCTGATCCAGCTTGCATCCGCGCCCCGCTTCCGTTGAGGATGGGGCGCGGTATTGGGAGCTGGACATGGACGGTAGCCGATGAAGGTGGCGGTGATCCCGGCGCGGGGCGGCAGCAAGCGCATCCCGCGCAAGAACATCAAGGATTTCTGCGGCCGGCCGATGATCGCCTGGAGCATCATCGCGGCGCAGAAATCCGGCCTGTTCGACCATATCATCGTCTCCACCGAGGATGCCGAGATCGCGCAGGTGGCGCGCGAATGGCGGGCGGAAACGCCGTTCACCCGACCGACCGACCTTGCCGACGATCATACCGGCACCACACCGGTTGTCGCTCATGCCGTGGAGTGGATGCAGGACCAGGGCTGGCCAGTAGAGGCGGTGTGCTGCCTCTACCCCGCCTCCCCCTTCATCCATGCCGAGGATATCCGCGCGGGACTTGACCTGCTGCAATCGGGCGACTGGGCCTATGCCTTCACCGTCACGGACTTCCCCGCCCCGATCTTCCGCTCCTTCCGGCAATTGCCCGAAGGCGGGGTGGAGATGTTCTTCCCCGAACATGCCCTCACCCGATCCCAGGATTTGCCGGAGGCGCTGCATGACGCGGCGCAGTTCTACTGGGGCACGCCGGAGGCCTGGCGTTCCGGCAAGCCGATGTTCGCGCCACACACCATTCCGCTGCGCATTCCGCGCTGGCGCGTGCAGGATATCGACAATGAGGATGACTGGGTCCGCGCCACCCACCTCTTCCGATTGCTGGAACTGCATAAGGGCTGACCGGGCATGACGATCGACGATTCCCGCCTCAAGCGCCATCCGCTGGGTTTTCTCCAGGCGGCCCCGATGCCGACCGCCCAGGAGCTGAGCGACTATTACGCCAGCTATTACCAGCAGGAGCGCAGCAACTACCGGAAATCCTACACTGCGCAGGAGCACGCCTTCTTCGACGCCAAGCTCGCTCAGCGCGCGGCCCTGGCGGAAAGACTGCGCGGCACGGGTACGCCCGGCCGCTTCCTGGATGTTGGCTGCGGCGAGGGTTTCGCGCTGGCCTGGTTCAGACGCGAAGGCTGGCACGTCGAGGGGATTGATCACAGCCTGGCCGGCATCAAGGCGATGAATCCCGATCTGTCGGACGCCGTCACTGCCGGCGACCTGTTCGGACTGCTGGATACGCGTATCGAGGCTGGCGAAAAACACGACCTCGTCTGGCTGACCAACGTGCTGGAACATGTGACCGATCCGGTCGGGCTGCTGGAACGGCTGCGCCGGCTGGTCGCCCCCGGCGGCGTGCTGGCGGTGACCGTGCCGAATGACGGCTCCGCCTATCAGGAAAAGCTGCTGGCCGATGGCCATATTCCGGAGCGGTTCTGGATCGCCCTGCCCGACCATCTGGCCTATTTCACGCGCGAGAGCCTGCGCTCCATCGCCGGGGCAACCGGCTGGGACTGCCGGGAGATCATCGGCGACTTCCCCATCGACCTGTTTCTGATGCATGACGGCTCCAACTATGTGCGCGACCGCGCGCAGGGCGCTTCAGCGCACCGCGCCCGCGTGGAGATGGAACTGCTGCTGGCCGAACAGCCGGCCGAGGCGGTGAACCGCTTCTATGCCGCGCTGGCCGAGGTCGGGCTGGGCCGCAACATCACCGCCTTCCTGATGCCGCGCGACTGACGCCGATGGACAGCCCGCCCGTCACCTATGCCTGCATGCCGCATCCGGTACTGGAAGCCGGCAGCCTGTCGGTACGCGCGGTGCAGAAGACGGAGATCGAGGCGATCCGGCAGTGGCGCAATGCGCAGATCGATGTGCTGCGCCAGGCCGCGCCGATCACGCCAGAGCAGCAGGAGGCCTATTTCGCGCGGCATATCTGGCCACAGCTCGACAGTTCGCAGCCAGACACGATTCTGGTCAGCTATCGGGAAGAGGACCGGCTGATCGGCTATGGCGGGCTGGTGCATGTCGCCTGGGCGCACCGGCGGGCCGAGGTCTCCTTCCTGCTCGACCCGGTTCATATCGGCGACGAGAAGGTCGTTGCCCGCTATTTCGGTGCCTTTCTTGGCCTGATGAAAAGGCTGGCCTTCGCCGATCTTGGGCTGAACCGGCTGTGCACCGAGACCTATGCGATCCGCCCGCATTACGTCGCCATGCTGGAAGAGAACGGCTTCCGGCGGGAAGGCGTGCTGCGCCAGCATGTCTGGATCGGCGGGCAGCCGGTCGATTCGATCCTGCAGGGCTGTCTTGCCGGAGACGGTGAGTGGGCGGATGAGCAGTAACCGCCATCTTCTGGTGACCAGTGCCGCGCGCAAGATCCCGCTGCTGCGCGCAGCGATCAGCGCCGCGCGGAAACTGTCGCCCGACATGCAGGTGCTGGCCGGCGATCTCGACCCGGACGCCCCGGCGCAATATGTCGCCGACGGGTTCTGGGTCATGCCGCGCACAGACGATACGGCACTGGACGCGCTGATTGCCGGCTGCAGGGAGCGTGGCATCGGCTTCGTATTGCCGACGCGCGATGGCGAATTGCTGTTCTGGGCGCGGCACAAGGCACGCTTCGCCGGCGAGGGCATCGCGGTGCTGGTCTCGCCGGAGGAGAGCGTGACGCGCTGCCTCGACAAGCTGGCCTTCGCGCGCTTCGGACAGTCGGGTGGCCTGCCCTTCATTCCGGCCTTCGAAGGGCTGGAGGATGCCGGCCCCGCTCCCTACGCCGTTAAGGAGAGATTCGGCGCCGGCTCGCGCGCCATCGGCCTGAACCTCGATGCGGCTTCCGCGCAGGAGCATGCCAAGGGGCTGACCGCGCCGATCTTCCAGCCCTTCATCGAAGGTATGGAAATCAGCGTCGATGCCTGGATCGACAGAAACCACAAGATGAAGGGGCTGGTCCTGCGTCGCCGCGACCGGGTGGTGGACGGCGAATCGCAGGTGACGACGACATTCCGCGATGCCGCCATTGAGGATGCCGCCCGTACGGCGCTGGAAGCGCTGCAGCTCTGCGGGCCGGTGGTCATGCAGATCCTGATCGACAGGGCCAGCCAGCCGCACATCATAGAATGCAACAGCCGGTTCGGCGGCGCCTCCACCGCCGGCATCGCTGCCGGGCTGGACTCGCTGTACTGGAGCCTCGCAGAGGCCGCGGGCAAGGATGTCGTCGCCCTGCCCTTCGCCCGCATTTCCGGCGAGGTGCGGCAGGTGCGCCTGCCCGCCGACACGCATTTCATCCTGCCGGCATGATCCTGGTCTTCGACCTCGACGACACGCTGTACGACGAAAGCCGCTTCGTCGAGAGCGGCTTCCGCGCCGTCGCCCGTTTCGGCAAGCAGCAATTCGGCTGGGACGAACAGGACTCGCTGGCGCAGATGCTGGAGACGCTGGTGCGCGAGGGGCGTGGCGCGGTGTTCGACCGCTGGCTGGCGGCGCATGGGCAGCACGGCAAGGCGCTGGTTGCGGCCTGTGTGAAGGCCTACCGCCACCACAAACCGACGCTGTCGCTGTTCCCGAAAGCGGCTTCGCTGCTGCCCTCCTTGTCGGCCTATCCGCTCTATCTCGTCACTGACGGGCACAAGATCGTGCAGGCCAACAAGGTGGAAGCACTCGGCATCGCGCCGCTGTTCCGCAAATGCTTCATCACGCACCGCTACGGCATCCGGCACGCCAAGCCCTCGCCCTACTGCTTCGAGCTGATCCGGCGGCGGGAAAAAGCGGACTGGCGGCAGATTGTCTATATCGCCGACGATCCGTCGAAGGATTTCGTCGGGCTGAATCCGCTGGGCGCGCAGACCGTGCGCGTGCTGACCGGCCGGCACCGGCATGTCGTGGCGAAACCGGGCTTCGAGGCGCGCCACACCATCCCCGACCTGTTTTCCTTCTCTTCCCTGCTGGCGGAGATGGAACGAGGTTAAAGCCTCCTGGTTAGGCCCCGGGCACGCCGCCTTCCACCATATCGGCCTTGAACGCCTCGCCGCGCTTCAGGTCACGCGACGCCTTGCGGCCCAGCACGGCATCCAGATATTTCGGCAGCAACCCGTGTGCCGGGCGGATGGAGCGCACCGAGGCCTCGGTAATCGTCTCGCCCTTCTTCACATCCGCCACGACATAGAGCGAGCGGCGGAACCGCAAGGAATCCTGCTCCGCCTCGGTCGGGCCATAGACGGGCGTGCCCAGGGCGGCCTGCGCCGCGCACGTATCGGCCACCAGCGTTGCCAGCTCCGCCGGCTCCAGCGAGAAGGCGCTGTCCACGCCGCCATCGGCGCGGGCCAGGGTGAAATGCTTCTCGATCAGTGAGGCGCCCAGCCCGATTGCCACGGTGGAGGCCAGCGTGCCCATCGAATGGTCAGACAGTCCGACCACCGTGCCCAGCCGCGCCGCCAGATCGGGAATGTTCGACAGGTTCGCGCGCTCGATCGGCGTCGGATAGGCGCTGATGCAGTGCAGGACGGCGATCTCCTTCGCCCCGGCCTCGCGCGCGGCGGCCACCGCCTCCTCGATCTCCTCGAAGGTCGCCATGCCGGTGGACAGGATCAGCGGCTTGCCGGTCCGCGCCACGAGCCGGATCAGCGGGATATCGACGATTTCCGACGAGGCGATCTTGTAAACCGGCGCATCCAGCGATTCCAGCAGTTCGACCGCAGTCGGGTCAAACGGGGCGGAGAAGATGGTGATGCCGATTTCCCGCGCGTGCCGGAACAGCGGTTCGTGCCATTCCCACGGCGTATGCGCGTCCTGGTACAGGTCATACAGGCGCTGGCCTTCCCACAGCCCCTTGCCGACGCGGAAATCCGGCCCGTCATGGTCGATGGTGATGGTATCGGCGCGGTAGGTCTGCAGCTTCACCGAATCGGCACCGGCCGCCTTCGCCGCGTCCAGGATGGCGAGTGCGCGTCCGATATCGCCATTATGATTGCCCGACATCTCCGCCACGATATAGGGCGGATGACCCGGCCCGACCGGCCGGCCGTCAATGGTCATCATGGGAGGCATGGCCGCACCTTTCCGCCTGTGCCGGATGCGGCGCCGGAGCTCAACCCCCTGCACAACCGCCGCATCTTGTGGTGTAGTAATGACTAACCCCATGATATACGCAAAGTGGGGGTGTGCGCCACAGCCTGTTGTCGTGACGTGCCGCAGCATGACCGAAGGAGCCGAAGCATGGCCGAAGACAAGCCCATCCGTACCCTCGTCGGCTCGACGCAATCCGAATCCGAGCGCAAGCTGGAGCTGGTGCGGCGCCTGCGCAACTCGCCTATTCCGGATCAGGAACTGCTGGACAATATCGGCCTCTACCTCACCCGCCAGACCCTGTCGCGCATCAATTTCATGCAGATGCTCTACCGGATGATCGTGCCGGTGCATGGCGTGATCATGGAATTCGGCGTGCGCTGGGGGCAGAACATGGCGCTGTTCTCGGCGCTGCGCGGCATCCATGAGCCCTACAACTACAACCGCATGGTGATCGGCTTCGACACCTTCGAGGGCTTTCCGTCGGTCGGCCCGGAGGATGGCGGGCGCGTGCAGGCAGGCGATTACGGCGTTGCCGAAAACTGGATGGGTGAGCTGGAGGATATACTCGGCTTCCATACCCAGAATGCGCCGATACCGCACAAGACCAAGCACAGGCTGGTCAAGGGCGACGCCACCGAAACCCTGCCCGCCTATCTGCAGGAGCACCCGGAAACCATCGTCGCGCTGGCCTATTTCGACTTCGATATCTACAAGCCGACGCGCGACTGCCTGGAGGCGATCCTGCCGCATCTGACAAAGGGCAGCGTGCTGGCCTTCGACGAGCTGAACATGCCCGAATTCCCAGGCGAAACCCTTGCCGTGCGCGAGGTGCTGGGCCTGTCGCGCTACGCCATCCGCCGCGACCCGTCGAGCCCGCTGACCTCCTACATGGTGATCGAATGAAGCAGGCCGGCGCAGCGCGGGGCATAATGTCTGGCATCGGCACCCCACTATTACTACCCTGCTGGGGAACCGGACGGTGTTCTTGTATGTCCGCCCGTGAGCTGATCCGCCTTGTCCGCCCCCTTTCCCCGGCAAGCCAGAGATGAACCGCAAGCAACGCCGCGCCAATCAGAAGCAGATCACTGCTACTACCCCCCTCGCTTCCGGCAAGGGTGTGCCGCTGACGCAGATGTTGCAGACAGCGGTCGCCCATCACAGGGCCGGGCGCGAGGCCGAGGCCGAGGCGATCTATCTTCAGATACTGGAGAGACAGCCGCGCAACGCGACGGCGCTGCATTTTCTGAGCCTTATCGCCAAGGATCGCGGCCAGCTGGACGAAGCGCTGGCACTGGTCGCCAAGGCGCTGGAGGCTGACCCCCGCTATGCGGAAGCGCACAACAGCGCCGGTACCTATCACAAGCTGAAACAGGATCTGGACAAGGCGGTCGCCAGTTTTCGCCGCGCGGCCGAACTGAAGCGCCAGTATGCGGAGGCACATTATAATCTGGGCACCATCTTTGGCGATCAGGACAAGCTGGACGAAGCGGTCGAGCAGTACAGGATCGCGATCGATATCCAGCCGAACTACACCCAGGCCCTGAACAATCTCGGCATCGTCCTCAGCAAGCTGCTGCGGCTGGAAGAGGCGACAGACTGCTTCCGCCGCGCGCTGCGGATCGACCCGACGATGGCCTCGCTCTATTCGAACTTCGGCAATGCGCTGCGACGCCAGGGCAAATACGAGCAGGCCATGCAGGCATATGCCTGTGCCTCGGCCCTGTCCCCGGAGCTGATCGACCCGCGCTTCAACTACGGCACCCTCGACCTTCAGGTCGGCCAGCTGGAGCCGGGCTGGAAACTCTACGAGCTGGGCTTCCCGCTCGGTGAGAGGCGCCCGCTGCGGCGCCTTGAACAGCCGCGCTGGACGGGCGAGGACGCGCAGGACAAGTCGATCCTGGTCTGGCGCGAGCAGGGCATCGGCGACGAGATCATGTTCGGCACCTGCATTCCGGATCTGGTCCGCCAGGCCCGCAAGGTCATCGTCGAATGCGACACACGTCTGGTTCCGCTGTTCGCCCGATCCATCCCTGAAGCGCTCGTCAGGCCCTCGGATTCCTTCGCCCCTTCGGTGCCCGATGCCGACGCGCATATCCCGATGGGCAGCCTGCCGGGCCTGTACCGGAACGCTATCGGCGATTTCCCGAAGACCCCCGGTTACCTGCGGGCCGACCCCGCCCGCATGGCGTACTGGAAGAAGCGCATCGATGCCCTGGGCGACGGCGTCAAGGTCGGCCTCTGCTGGCGCAGCCAGTTGCGCAGCCGCGACCGTAACCTTGCCTATGCCGAGATCGAGGATGTGAAGCCGCTGTTTTCCATCCCCGGCATCCGCTTCATCTGCCTGCAATATGATGCGAGTGCCGAGGAAGTGGCGGAGCTGAACCAGGCGCACGGCATCGACCTTGTCCATATCGACGGGCTGGACCAGCGCAACGACATCGACGGCGCCGCCGCGCTGATGGCCAATATCGATCTGGTCATCTCGGCGGCAACCTCGGTGGGTGAGATTGCCGGCGCGCTGGGCATGCCGGTCTGGCGCTTCAGCCTGGAAGCGGACTGGACGCGCCACGGCACCCGCAACCGCCCCTGGTTTCCCAGCATGCGGTGTTTCAGCCGCCACCCGGATTCGCCGTGGCGAAACCTATTCGCCGAGGTACAGCGCGAGCTGGCCGCCATCGCGGCCGACCCGAGGGCGTTGCGAGAACAGGGCAAGCAGGCCTTTACCTGGAGTGTGGCGCTGCCGGAAACGGCACCCGAGACCGATACGCCGCCCGTGCTGGGGCATGACGAGAAGAAGAAGCCTTCCTTCTCGATGATGATGCAGCAGCAAAAGGGTGATGCCGCGAACCCCGCCCTTGCCGCACAGGCCGAGACCGCGCGAAAGGCCGAGCTGGCCAGCAACTATTTCAAGTCCGGCGATTATGTTGCCGCGCTGGATATCTACCAGGAAATCCTCGCCGCCAATCCCATCGACAAGAACGCCCTGTTCGGCACGGCCAACATCGCGGCGGCGACCGGGCAGCCGGAGTCGGCCGTCGCCCTGTATCAGACCCTGCTGCAGATCGATCCGGACTCGGTGGAGGTCATCAACAATCTCGGCTCCGTCCTGCGCAAGATGGGCAGGCATGCGGAATCCATCGACATCGTCCGCGAGGCAATCAACCGCTATCCGCAGGAAGCCCGGCTCTGGCACAACATCGCTGCCACCCTGTCGCAACGCCACGAACCCGGCGATATCGACAATGCGATCCTGTTCTATGAGGAGGCGCTGCGCCTCGACCCCTCGCTTCCCGAACCGTTCAGCAATTACGCCATGCTGCAATGCATCCTCGGCAATGGGGAGAAAGGGCTGGACCTCCACCGCAAGGCCCTGGAACTGGCGCCGGACAATAGGCAGCTTCAGCTGAACTACGCCGTCGATCTGCTGGCTACCGGCCATATCCAGGAAGGCTGGCAGCGCTACGAGGCCCGCCTTGAGCGCGGCATGGCACAGGCCATCGATTACCGTCACGGCCTGCCGCGCTGGCAGGGCGAGGACCTGTCCGGCAAGGCCATCCTGGTGTCAGGCGAACAGGGGCTGGGCGACCAGATCTTCTTTGCCAATTGCCTGCCTGACGTGGCGGCGAAGGCGAAGCAGGTAACCCTCGATGTCGAGGCCCGTCTGGTGCCGCTGTTCCGCCGCTCCTTCCCCGGCATCCATGTCCATGCCAGCACCAGAACCGGAGAAGACGGCAACATCGTCTATACCTATGACTGGCTGACCGAAAAGCATGATTACGCCTGCCCGGTCGGCAGCCTGCCGCTTTACCTGCGGCAAAGGCCGGAGGATTTCCCGGCGACCGGCGGCTATCTGAAGGCGGATGACCAGCGCATCGACAGCTGGCGCAAAAGGCTGGAGAAGCTGGGGCCGGAACCGAAGATCGGCATATGCTGGCGCAGCGGCCTGCGCACGCCCGACCGGCGACGCTTCTATACCGAACTGGCCGAATGGGGCCCGATCCTTACACTGCCGGGCCTGCGCTTCGTGAATTTGCAATATGACGATTGCGCCGAGGAACTGGCCGCCGCCGCCCGGCAATTCGGTGTCACGATCCAGAACTTCACCGATGTCGATCAGCGCAATGATCTGGACGAAACGGCAGCACTGATCACAGCGCTGGATATGGTGATCACCGCGCCGACCGCCGTCCAGGCGATGGCCGGCGCGCTGGGCGTGCCGACCCTGCTGCTGGGGGCAAGCTGGCTGTCTCTCGGCACTGACCGCTTCCCGTTCCAGCCCAGCGTGACGCCGGTGCGCGGCACGCCGGAGGTGCCGATGCTCGACCGCGCGGCGGAAATCCTGCGGGAGAGGTTCTAGCCCTCCCCTTCTCCTCACGTCACTCCTACCGTCACTTCATTCTTTCCGTCACCCCCGCACCTGTTGCGGGGGTCCACGGTGCAGCCCATACGGGCTTCGATCCAGCGAACCGAAGCCTGGATTCCCGGGACAAGCCCAGGAATGACGTTTTTTTTGAACTGCGAGAGAGCGATCATTAATCAAATCTGTTCTGAAACCGAATCTTTAATTCTAATTTCTTGCTCTCCGGCAAACCTTACTCCTTTTTACGGAAAAGGCGCTTGACCGAAGTGCTCAGACCTGACCCAAGAGCATTTGCCAAACCGACTGCGGAACTCACGATTATTATTCCGCCGGGTACGGAGATAAATAACAGCACGGAGTCACCGGGAACCACACTCCATCCCATATATGTCCCGATCCATACTGGAAAATTAGTCTTAGTGATCGCGCCTTTCAAGCTCAGCAAATCAGGCGGAGAACGTTGAATAACAAAAGGTTCATTGATTACGAAATCAACAAGGTCAGAATTCTTAATTGACCGATCTGGCCTAGAAAAATCGAATTCGTCTTCATCAAGAAGGAATGCGTCAATATATCTATGTAAAGCTGTCTCGTTAAATTCCTCGTTTAAATCCTGTAATTTACGGAAAGCTTTGAGGCTCGAAATTGGCATTAGAGTCGACGTGTCTCCGGCACACCAAGCGATTCCAATCCCCGGCTCGACTTTATCGCCGCGCCCTCTGCCGCGGCGATAGCTCTCATCGCCTGCAACCTGCGAGGGATCAAAATACATCCAGGTTGTGATAATTCGCATGATCATCTCTCCGCCACCGCTGCTACTGGTTGAACTCCTTCAATATAAAGCGGCGTTATGAAACACAGAATTAGAAACAGGTTTACAGTATTCTGTTTCACTGATCGTACGGTCGGTTCGAAACACTAGGAGAACGATACTTACGTCTGCAATCGAGTCGAGGTCGAAATTCAGACTGAGAAACTACCGATACATGGATTCCCGCGACAAGCGAGGGAATGACGGATGGGGGAGGAGCCAACGGTACCTAGCGGTTGCCGAGGCCCAGCACCTCGCCCAGCGCCGCGACCGCGCGGTCCACATCGCCCTCTTCCATGCCGGCGAACAGCGGCATGGACAGGCAGCGCGCGTAATAGGCATCCGCGCCCGGCAGTGACACCGCGCCATACCGTTGGCGGTAATAGGGCTGCAGATGGACAGGGATGTAATGAACCTGCGTGCCGATGCCCTTGCCGCGCAGCCGGTTCATCACCGCCGCCCGGTCCAGCCCGACACGCTGGAAGTCGATCAGGACCGGGTGCAGATGCAGTGCCGGCTCCAGCCCGTCACGCTTGTGGAGGCCCGTCACCACCGGCGCCCAGTCGGCCAGCAACTCGTCATAGCGCCGCGACAGGGCCAGCCGCGTGGCGGCGAAGCGCGGCAGCTTAGCCAGCTGGCTGCGGCCCAGCGCGCACTGAAAGTCGGTCGCCCGGTAATTGAAGCCGGGTTCCGGCATCTCGTAATACCAGGGGTTCGCACGCCCCTCCGCATCGAAAGCAAGGTCGGTTTCGGTGAATTCCTCCGGCGTGCGGGTCATGCCGTGGCTGCGGAAGGCCCGCAGCCGGGCCGCCAGGCCAGGATCGTTGGTGGTGACCGCCCCGCCCTCGCCCATCGTCACCGTCTTCACCGGATGGAAGGAGAAAGTGGTCATGTCGGCATGCGCGCCGGAGCCGACGGCGTTCCACGCCCCCGACGGATCGCGGTAGCGCGTGCCCAGCGCGTGGCTGGCATCATCGACGATGGCAAGCCCCTGCCGGCGGGCAATGGCATGGATGCCCTCGACATCGCCGACCGGCCCGCCCAGATGCACGTTGAACACCGCCTTCGCCTTGCCTTCAGCCGGCACGCGGGCGAGCGCCTGCTCCAGCGCCGCCTGCGTCATCAGCCCGGTATCGGGATCGACATCGGCGAACACCACCTCCGCCCCGACATAGCGCGCGGCATTGGCGGTAGCGAGGAAGGTGACCGTCGGCACCACCACCCAGTCGCCGGGGCCGAGGCCCAGCGCCAGCGCGGCCAGATGCAGAGCCGCCGTGCCATTGGCGCAGGCCACGGCGTGGCGTGCTTCCGTCACTGCCGCGAGGTCTGCCTCGAAGCGGTCAACCTCCGGCCCGGTGGTCAGATAATCGCCGCGCAGCACGGCGGCCACGGCGGCGATATCGTCCTCCTCGATGAGCTGACGGCCATAGGGCAGGAACGCCCCGGCGCCCCCGCTATCCTTCGTCACACTACCTTGTCCTTCAGATAGAAGCCCAGATCCTCGCGGCCCAGCCATTCGTCATTGCGGTCGCTGGAATAGACGAAATCCTCCGGAACCGGCTTCGCATTCTTGTAGCCGGACGGGCGCGACCACCAGGCAAAGGAGGGCTGGATGACGTAACGGTCGCCCAGATCGACAGTGGTGCGCGAATCGTCGGAGGAGATCATCACCTCGTGGATCTTCTCGCCCGGACGGATGCCCACCACCCGGTGTTTCAGATTCGGGGCCAGCGCGATGGCGAATTCCGTCATCAGCATGCTGGGAATCTTCGGCACGAAAATCTCGCCGCCGCGCATCAGCGGCAGGCAGGACAGCACGAAATTCACGCCCTGCGTCAGGGTGATCCAGAACCGCGTCATGCGCAGATCAGTGATCGGCAGGTCCTCCGCCCCTTCCTCGATCAGCTTCTGGAAGAAGGTCACCACGCTGCCGCGCGAGCCGACCACATTGCCATAGCGCACGACCGAGAAACGGCAGCCATTGCCACCCGCCAGATTGTTGGCGGCGATGAAAATCTTGTCGGAGGCCAGCTTGCTGGCGCCATACAGGTTGATCGGGTTGGCCGCCTTGTCGGTGGACAGGGCGATGACCCGCTTCACCCCCGCGCCGATGGCGGCGCGCACCACATTCTCCGCCCCCATGACGTTGGTGTGGATACATTCGAACGGGTTGTACTCGGCAATCGAGACATGCTTCATCGCCGCCGCATGGATCACGTAATCCACGCCGCGCATCGCCATTTCCAGCCGTTCGGCATTGCGCACATCGCCGATGAAATAGCGCATGAAGGGATAGCGGTCGGTGGGGAATTCCTGCGCCATCTCATACTGTTTCATCTCGTCGCGCGAGAAGACGATGAGGCGCTTGGGCGTATAGCGTGAGATGACCTGCTTCACGAAGTGACGGCCAAAGGACCCGGTACCGCCGGTCACCAGAATGACCTTGTCGTTGAAGTCGGTTTCCTTGTCCAGGAAGTCGCGATAGAAGCTGGGCGCGCTGATGCCGCCCTCGGTAACTGTCTGCTTTTCGATGTCCATGTCCCCCTCAGCCGAGTACCGCAGCGAATACGCTAGATTGCGGATTCAAAACGGTTTTCCTGTTGGCTGCCCCTTAGTGAAGAATCATATCAGTCGGCAAGCGCCGCGTCATCCATGACCCGCGCGGTCCCGAGGGAGACCATCTCCGGCATCGGATGCAGCGCGAGGCCGAGGCGATACAGGCTGACCTCGCCGCTTGTCTTCAGCTGCGCGACATTGCGGGCGGCGGTGCGGCAGGTCGGATCGACCAGCAGCGCCAGCCGGTAACAGCGTACGGCGGCATCATTCTGGCCGAGCCGCACCAGCAGGTCGCCCAGCGCGGTCAGTGCCGGCACCGAGCGCGGCGCGTGAAAGATCGCCGTGCGGTAGCTGTCGATGGCGTCGTCGATATCGCCGCGCGCCTCCTGCTCCCGGCCAAGGCCGATATAATGCTCCGGGTCCGTCGGAAGGATGCGGATGGCGGAAAGGTCGGTCATAGCGGCCTCACACAAGGATGTTGAGATTGCCACCCTGCAGCAGCTGCAGAGCGATCTGGCCCGAGGAGCCGAAGGAGCCGCCACCCATGTTGGCGAGCTGCGCCTCGGCGTCCTTCTGCGTCAGGAAGCGGGCGATGAACTTGTCCACGAAGGCCGGGTCCTTGAAATCCTCCGGCTTAACCTTGGATTCGATGACCTTTGCCTGGCGTTCCAGGGACTGGTTCACGATCTCCTTGGGGATGCGCAGCGTGTCGGTAATCACCGAGCGCAGCACCTTGTCGCCCATCAGCTTGTAGATATCGCCATCCTCGGCAACCTCGGCGACCTTGCGGCGGAAATAGGCGGCCTCGCGCAGCGACTCGTTGCCACCGCCCAGATTCTTCTCGAACTGGTTGGTCAGGTACTTGTCGGTGATTTCCTTGAGGAACTTCTCGTCCTTCAGCTTCTCCACGCCCGAGCCGGAGAAATCGAAGGCTTCCGAAATCTGCTTGTAGCGCGGTTCGGCCATCCGGTTGACCAGCGACTCCTTCGCCGCGGGGTCCTCGGTCATGATCGTCTTGATGCGCGCGGTGTAGTTCAGCTCCTGCTCCAGACCGAACGCGCCCAGCGCCACCTGCATTAGGCGGCGGTCCTTGAAGAAATCCTCTGGCGATTCGATCTTCTTCGCATTCTCCAGGAAGTAATCGATCTCCCGCTGCATCTGTGGCTGCTTGGCGAACTGCTGCTTCTGCGCGTCGCCCGAATGCTGCAGCGTCCTGAACAGCAGCAGGGAGGACATGCCGCTCCCACTGGTCCCGGTTCCGATCTGCATGGCTTTCCCCTTCTCTTGCGAAACACTTGCGAACCTCTTGGGGAGGCAGGGAAGCAAGAGGCGGGCCAGCTATCCCACTCAGAACACGGACCAAGGCGAATGGCCGGTTTCCGGCAATTGCCATTGACCTTCCGCCGGGGCTGGCCGATGGTCGGCGCGTCGAACAAATGGCAGGCCGGCAGTTATTGCCGGGTGTTCCTTGCCCGGCCCGCCTGTCCTTCTCCTGCGTATCGAGGCGTACTCCTGAAATGACTGAAACCTGCGACTTCCTGGTAATCGGTGGCGGTATCGCCGGCGCGTCCGCCGGCTACGAGCTGGCCAAGCATGGCCGCGTCATCCTGGCCGAGAAGGAAAGCCAGCCCGGCTATCACACGACCGGCCGGTCGGCGGCACTGTTCGCGGAAGGCTATGGCAACGCCCCGATCCGCGCGCTGACCCGCGCCAGCCGCGCCTTCTTCGAGGCCCCGCCGGAAGGATTCACCGAGGCGCCGCTGCTGACCCCGCGCGGCGCGATGATCGTGGCAACCGCCGAGCAGATGCCGATTCTGGAAAAGGCCTATGAAGAGACCCGGGCGACGCTACCCGGCGTCGAATGGCTGGATGCCGCCGGTGTGCTGCGCCACGCGCCGGTGCTGCGCGAGGGCTATGCCGTCGCCGGCTTCTATAATGAGGGCGAGCGCGACATGGATGTGAACGCCATCCATCAGGGCTATCTGCGCGGCATCCGCGCCGCCGGCGGACAGATCGTCACCGATGCAGAGATCACCAGCCTGGCGCGCGAGGGCGATGGCTGGCGCGTCGAGACCCGCGCCGGCAGCTTCTCCGCCGCCGTGGTGGTGAACGCGGCAGGCGCCTGGGCGGACGAGATCGCCGCCCTGGCCGGCGTAGCGAAGGTGGGATTGCAGCCCAAGCGCCGCACCGCCTTCACCTTCGATGCGCCGGACGGCATGGATGTCCATGCCCTGCCCGCCGTCGTCGATGCCGAGGAGAACTGGTATTTTCGGCCCGAATCCGGCCGGCTGATGGGCAGCCCGGCGGACGAGATCGACTCGCCGCCCTGCGATGCGCAGCCGGACGAGATGGACATCGCCATCGCCGTGGACCGGATCGAACAGGCGACCATATTCCAGATCCGCCGCCTCGCCTCGCGCTGGGCGGGGCTGCGCAGCTTCGTCGCCGACCGCACCATGGTCGCGGGATTCGCGCCGGAGACGAAGGGATTCTTCTGGCTGGCCGGTCAGGGCGGCTATGGCATCCAGACCGCACCTGCCATGGGCCGGCTTACGGCGAGCCTCGCTACCGGCAATGGCCTGCCGGCGGATATTGCGGGCTTCGGCGTGTCGGCGGCCGATCTGGCGCCGGACCGGCCGGCGCTGCAAGAGTCATAATCGTCAGAATTTTCAGGCGGCTAAGGATTCGTAAAGGATTGGCGGGTACCCTCGGCGGATTGAGAGCGCCTTTGCGTTGTCCATAACCGAGAATCCTATGCCCGCTATGACTGACAGCATCGTGAACATCCTCCTGGTCGGCGACATCGCCAGCCGGCGGGTGTCGATTCGCGCGATGCTGGAAGCGGCGGATGAGTCGTTTCGCGTCGCCACGGCGGAGACCATCGGCCAGGCCGCCGCACGCCTGCAGGCTGGAGGCGTCGATCTGGTGATCCTCGACAGCCGCGAGGGGACGGCCATCGATCTCGGCAGCATCCCGGTGCTGCGCTGCCTCGCCCCGACCCTGCCGATCCTGGCGGTGGTACCGATGCTGGAGGAGATGGACAGCCGTGTTGCCGATTATCACGGCGCCAGCGGCTGCTTCGTGCTGGAAAATTACGACGAGAAGGGCATCGCCGCCTTACTGCGCCGTCATCTGGCGCGGCCGGTACAGAGTGACGCCACCCGCGTCCCGCATGTGCTGATCGTCGAGGACGAACCGGCGACGGCGGAAATCCTGACCCGCTATGTCGCCTGGCGCGGCTACCGTGTCAGCGTTGTCAGCAATGGCCGTGAGGCGCTCGACCTGATGGTGTCCGATCCCGCCGACCTGGTCATCACCGATCTCGACATGCCGGTGCTGGACGGCGAAGGGCTGATCGCGGAGCTGCAGGCCTGCGAAAAGCGGCCGCACATCATCGTCGTGACCGGCAACCCGGTCAGCGACCTGACCTGGAAGAAGCTGCGCAACGCGGTCGTCGAACTCTACCAGAAACCGCTGAATTTGAAGGAGATCGGCCGGACGGTCGAACGGCTGATCGGCATCAGCCTGCGTCCCGTCCTTGGCACGCCGACGATAGAGGCACGCTGATTTATTGGGTGGAGCAAGACCCTGCTCCTTCCTATAGTGGCCGCGTCCCTCCCTGCTGGCGCCAAGGCGCCCCGACACAGTGCCCCGCTATATCCGCCGCATTCCCCGCCCCGATATCCCGACATTCCCGCCCTTCGGCATCGGCCATAATGGCGGCCC
>NZ_AMRL01000029.1 GCF_000299935.1 Oceanibaculum indicum P24
CTTTTGTAGAGCCCAAAGCAGCGCGGCAGTAGCCCAACAGTCACCGCCGACCCCCAAGATCGCCGCGGCAGACTGAACCGCTCATCCCAAAACGCAGATTTGGACAGATTTGAACAGAATCAAAACCCAAGAATCACTTTCTAAGAAATAATATCATTTTTGATCGACAGATCACAACCAGAGAAGCCTCGCTTAACTATAAAAAATCTGCATTTTTTACTGAAAATAATATCAAACAATATAAGAGATACTTTTTTGAACCTCATGGTATTTCTAAAAATTTTTACAGATACAATCATATACACAGGGGATAAACCATCATCCGCCTTTAGAACAGCGCCCTTAAAGTGGTACTTTCTTTTCAAATTAACTTTATTCCGAGCCGGAAAAGCTCTTGAGTGGCATGGTCAAATCGCCTTCACGCCAAGGCGCATGCCCCAAGGAGTACACTAGGGCCTTCACCTGTAGCGGGCCGCCGTGATGAATTCGGAGAAGGATTCGCACCAGATCAGCACGGTGGTATAGGCGGCGGGATCGACACCCGGCGGCAGGTCCAGCACGAAACCGCTGAAGCTCTTCACATCGCCGATCAGCCGGGCACTGGCCTTGATCGGCAGGAACTCCTCCTCATGCTCGACGAAGCGGTCGAGCAGATAGAGCTTGTAATCCGGCCCTGGCGCCAGCTTTCCCTCATGCACGATGCGGGTCGGCGTGAGGCTCACCTTGCCTTCGCCCCAGTGCAGGAAGTCACTGCCGCGCAGATCGCGCGTGAAGTCCGCCGTGAAACTGGCGCCCTGCGCCTGTTCGCTGAGCACACCGGCATCGGGCGATTTCGGCGCGGTGAGGATCGGCAGCATGTAAATCCCGAGCGCGAAGCCAACAGCCAGCGCGCCGCCATGCGTGACGGCCAGCAGAATGAACCGGCGCATATCCCCTCCCTCATCATCCCCCGATAGGTGGCAGCGTGGCCGGAAACCGCCCTCACGTCCAATCAAGGCTGCGTGACGGTAAAGGGCCCGGTCAGCGCCGGGCCTCGGTCGCCATCCGCACCGCCATCGCCGCCAGCACGCTTCCCATCAGCCAGCGTTGCGCCACCATCCAGCCGGGCCGGGCGATCAGGAAGGCCGCGATAGACCCTGCGGCAATCGCGATCACGCTGTTCACGGCCACGCTGATGACGATCTGCGTGGCGCCCAGCGCCAGCGACTGGGTCAACACGCTGCCCTGCGCCGGGTCGATGAATTGCGGCAGCAGGGAGAGATACATCACCGCGATCTTCGGATTCAGCAAATTGGTGAGAAACCCCATGGCGAACAGCTTGCGCGGGCTGTCCTTCGGCAGGTCCTTCACCTGGAAGGGCGACCGGCCGCCCGGCCGCACCGCCTGCCAGGCCAGCCAGAGCAGATAGAGCGCGCCGGCGAAGCGCAGCGCGTCATAGGCATAGGGCACGGCCAGCACGATGGCGGTGATGCCGAAGGCGGCGCACAACATGTAGAAGACGAAGCCGAGGGCGACGCCACCCAGTGAGATCAGCCCGGCAACCCGCCCCTGGCAGATCGAGCGCGAGATCAGATAGATCATGTTCGGTCCGGGCGTCAGGACCATGCCAAGCGCGATCAGGGCGAAGGCGAGCAGGCTGGCGGTATCGGGCATGGGACTCTCCGTTGGCTGTAGAGACATGCCCAGACGCGCGGCCTTTATCCCCGCGCTCCCCGATGGTGCTCCATCTTCAGCGTCAGTCACGCGGTTATGTTGATATTCACTTTAATGCCGCCGCTTCGCAAGCCGGTTAGCGCGGCGCCTGCCCGGTCACAGGCTCGGGCGGCCAGACCGGCGATTGCCGCGGCAGATCGGTCGATTTGTATATAGCCTCCTGCTTCAGCACGATGGCGCGGGCCAGCGGCGCACGGTCGGTCGGCAGCATCTCCTCGCTGCGTGCCAGCATCTCCACCCACAATTCCTGCAGCCGCTCCAGATCGGTTGGCCCGCCCTTCATGCGGCCGATCTCGACCTGGCTCTTTTCAATCCAGTCCAGGGTCTTGCCGCGGGCGGCGTTCGCCTCCTCCACCTTCGACCGGAAGGCGCGGATTTCCTTCATCGCATCACCAGCCGAGCCGCGGCAGGTCGCGGTCAGCGCCTCGATCTCGTCGAAATCGGACGATGTCAGCTCGGCCAGCGGCTTGCCGTAATAGGTGAAGATCAGGCTGTTCACGGACAGCTGGCCGGACAGCCGCGCGATCCGGTCCACCGGTGCATTGCCCCCCGGCAGGCGGGCGCATTGCGCATTGGCGCCTGCATCCTGCTGGTCGCCATTCTTCTTCTGCCCCTGCGCCTCGGTCGGCTGCGCGAGGCCCAGACCGGCACTGATCAGCACGATGCTGAGCAGGCGCATGGCGGCCATACCGATTGTCATGGCGACATTCTCCGACTTTGCATTGCGCGGCCCCGCCGCTTCCTCTTCAATATTCCTAACATTTTCAGGAGATCGCCGTCAGCCATCCGGCGCGGCGGCCCGGCAAAGACAAGAATGGGGAGGTCCAGCATGAGTTCTCTCGCCAATGAGCGCGTCGCCTATTTCAACGGCCAGATCGTCCCGGAAAGCCAGGTGCTGATCCCGTTCCGCGACCGGGGCTTCAAATATGGCGACGCCGTATTCGACATGACGCGCACCTTCGGCCACCGCATCTTCAAGCTGAAGGAGCATGTGGACCGGCTTTACAAATCGCTCGCCTATCTGAAGATCGATCCGCAGATGTCATCTGCCGAGATGATGCGGATTTCCGAGGAGGTGCTGGAACGCAACCTGCACCTGATCGGCAAGGACGAGGATTACTGGGTCGGCCAGCGCATCTCGCGCGGCGTTGGGGAAAGCTTCTCCGGCACCCAGAACAGCGGCCCGACCGTCATCGTCGAATGCCTGCCGCTGCCGCTGAAGAACCGCGCGCCACTGTACCGCGACGGCATTGACGTCATCGTGCCCTCGGTCCGCCGCACCCCGCCGGACGCGATGAGCCCGCGCGCCAAGACGCACAACTACATCAACCTGATCCTCGCCGATCTGGAGGCCCGCGCCCAGGACGCCGAGGCCTGGGCCGTGCTGCTGGACCAGGACGGAAATCTCTGCGAGGGGCTGGGCAGCAACGTCTTCGTTGTGACCGAGGGAAGGCTGCTCACACCGCGCAGCCGTTTCGTGCTGCCGGGCATCAGCCGGGGCCACACCATAGAGGCGGCGGAAGCGCTCGGCATCCCCTTCGCGGAAGCGGATATCGACCTGTACGACGCCTATACCGCCGACGAGATGTTCCTGACCTCCACCTCCCTGTGCATCTGCCCGGTGCGCAGCATCAATGGCCGCACAATCGGCGACGGCCCAAGGGCAGGTAAAGTGCCCGGCCCGGTCACCAAAAAGCTCATCGAAGGCTATGCGAAGTCGGTCGATTTCGACTTCATGGCCCAGTATCTCCGCCACCTCGCCTAAGGAAATTCCATGCAGCCGCGTATCGAAAACTGGCAGATCACCAAGCCCGTCATCCGCTCGAAGGGCGGCATCGTCGCCGCGCAAAGTGCGCGGGCGGCACGGCTGGGGGCCGAGGTGCTGGCCGATGGCGGCAATGCCGTCGATGCGGCGGTGACCACCGCCTTCGCCCTGTCGGTGTTCGAGCCCTGGATGAGCGGGCTGGGCGGCATCGGCTACATGCTGATCTACAGCGCGAAGGAGAAGAAGGTCCACGCCATCGACTTCGCCGCCATCTCGCCGAAGAAGCTCGATACCGCCGCCTACCCGCTGGCCTCGGGCGGCACAGATTCGGACTTCTTCAACTGGCCCGCCGTGAAGGAGGGGCGGAACCTGAAAGGCCCGCTTTCCATCGCCGTGCCGGGGGCGGTGGATGGCCTCGGCCTCGCGCATGAACGCTTCGGCTCGAAGCCCTGGGCAGATCTGCTGCAGCCCGCCATCGCGGCGGCAAAGGCCGGCCACCCGGTCGATTGGTGGACGACGTTGCGCGTTGCCGGCGAGGCGGTGACGATCCGCGAATTCCCGACAACGTCTGCCGTCTATATGCCGAACGGCCTGCCGCCGGCACAGGGCGAGGGCGCAGCCCCTCGCCTCGATATGGGGCATCTCGCCGACACCATGACGCGCCTTGCCGAGGCCGGGCGGCGCGATTTCTACGAGGGCGAGATCGCCCGCGCCATCGCCGCCGACATGAAGGAGATGGGCGGCTTTCTGGACCGCGATGATCTTGCCGCCTACAAGGCGCATTTCGCAACGCCGACGCAGCACAAGCGCGGTCAGGGCACCATCCACCTGCTGCCGGGGCTGAATGCCGGGCCGACCTTCGCCGACACGCTGGCGCGGCTGCCCGCCGACCTCGGCAGGAATGCCAGCGATGCCGATTGTTTCGCGGCCTACGCCAAGGCACTGACCGCCGCCTACCAGCGCCGCATGGAATCGATGGGCCATGATGGCGACATGGCAGGCCAGGGCTGCACGACGCATTTCTCCGTGGTCGATGCCGAGGGCAACATGGTCAGCCTCACCAACACGCTGCTCTCCGTCTTCGGCTCCAAGGTCGTGCTGCCGAAGACCGGCGTGATGATGAACAACGGCATCAACTGGTTTGACCCGCGCCCCGGACGGGCGAATTCCATCGCTGCCGGCAAGCGCCCGCTCTGCAACATGTCGCCGGCCATGGTGACGAAGGATGGCGAGGGCTGGTTCGCGATCGGCGCCTCGGGCGGCCGGCGCATCTTCCCGGCGGTGTTCCAGCTCAGCCTGTTCCTGGCGGAGCGCGGCATGGACCTTGAGACCGCAATGCACGCACCGCGCATCAATGTCGACGGCCCGGACCGCATCGAGGCCCATCCGGACCTTGACGCCGCGGTGCTGGACGCGCTGGAGAAGGTGGCGCCGGTGACGCTGACCGAGCCGACCATCTTACCGACCAGCTATGCCACGTCGCAGGTGGTGCTGCGCGAAGGCGGCGTGAATTACGGCGGCGCCCACCCGCATTCCCCGGCAGCAGCGGCGATCACCGTCCTGCCGGGCTGAGGGGGCAGCAACTCTAGTTCTCGCATGTCATTCCCGGCCTTGTGCCGGGAATCCAGACATCAGCCCGCTCGACCAAAGCAAGGTACAAGCTGAAAAATGGACCCCCGCAACAAGTGCGGGGGTGACACTTAAAAAATGCTGATTGATAGGGGCCAGAAAGTCCCCTTACGGCACTGGCAGCCTCACCCTTTATGGGCGAATTCCCAGTACAGCTTGCGGGCGAGCGTATAAACCGGCCCCGGCTGCAGGCTGCGGTCGCCCACGCCGGTGCAGGGCTGCACCTTGGCGTAATTGCCGGTAGAGAAAATCTCGTCGGCATTCATCAGGTCGTTCACCGTCACCTGGCATTCGACCACGCTGGTGCCCGCGTCGCGCAGCAGCTTGATGACACGCTGGCGGGTGATGCCGTTCAGAAAGCAGCCATTCGGCGCTGGCGTCATCACCGTGCCGTCCTTCACCATGAACAGGTTGGAGGTGGCGAATTCCGCGACATTGCCGATCTGGTCCAGGATCACTGCATTCTCAAAGCCGCTCTCGCGCGCCAGCCGCATCGCCCGACCGCTGTTCGGATAGAGGCAGGACGCCTTGGCATCGGTCGGCGCCGTCTCCGGCGTCGGGCGGCGATAGGGCGAGATCATCGCGCGGAAATTGCCTGTAGGGTCCGGCATCGGCGATTCATAGACCGACAGCATGAAGCGTGTCGTCTCGGGATCGGGGTCGATCCAGCCACTTTCGGCGAAGAACATCGGACGAATGTAGAGCTGCGTACCGCTGGGGAATTTCCGCACACCTTCCAGGCACAGCTCATGCACCTCGCCCGCCGTCAGCGGCGCGCGCAGGCCCAGCGCCTTGGCGGAACGGATCGAGCGCTCGCAATGCAGGTCGAGGTCGGGCGTGGTGCCCTCGAAGGCGCGCGCGCCATCGAAGATGATGCCGGACAGCCAGGTGGCGTGACTGAGCGGCCCCAGCACCGGCGGATTGCCGTCATGCCATTTGCCATCCACATAGCTGTAAGCCTGCATCTTCTTAACTCCTGGTGGGCAAGCGAAATGCCGGTTGCCCGCATCGCGGCGGGGTAAGCCCGGCATCCTTCTGATCGTTTCTGTGCGAACAGCATAGCCCGGCTTTATCGGCAAGGCCAAGACATGCCGGACCGGAATGGGTTGCGCATCAGCCTCGGCGCTCCTGCATGGCTTCGCACCGCATGACACCGCCGCTTGCCGGCCACTGCCGGTTTGACCTACTGTCCTGCGCATGCGGACGAAAATGATTTACACCATGGCGCGTGCGGCCGATTGGCGCAGTGCCGAAGCGAGCGGACAGTATGATGGATCGGCCAACGACAAGGCCGATGGTTTCCTGCATTTCTCGACCGCCGAACAGCTCCCGGGCAGCGCCGCCAAGCACCGGCGTGGCGAAACGGATCTGATGCTTGTCGCCGTCGAGGCCGCGCGTCTGGGAGATGCGCTGAAATGGGAGCCGGCACGCGGCGGCCAGCTTTTCCCGCATCTCTATGGTTCCCTGCCGCTGGCGTTGGTGGACAGCGCCTCACCCCTGCCGCTGGGGCCGGACGGGCTGCACATCTTCCCGCCGCTCGACCACAGCCCCACCGAAGAAAGCTGACGAATGGACGCCGCCTCCCTGGCCATGCCGCTGCTGCGGCTCCTGCCGCCCGAAACCGCGCACAACACGACGATCTGCCTGCTGGCCAAGGGGCTGGCCCCGCGCAGCCGGGAGGCTGACGACCCGATCCTGGCGACCCGTCTGTGGGGGCTCGATTTTCCGAACCCGGTAGGCCTTGCCGCCGGCTTCGACAAGGACGCCCAAGCCTACCACGCGATCCTCGGGCTGGGCTTCGGCCTGACGGAGATCGGCACCGTCACCCCGCGCCCGCAGCCCGGCAACCCGAAGCCGCGCCTGTTCCGCCTGACGGAAGACAATGCGGTGGTCAACCGCATGGGCTTCAACAATGACGGGATCGAGGCCGTGCTGCCGCGCCTGCGCGGCCCGCGCGCCGGCATCCTTGGCATCAATATCGGCAAGAACAAGGACAGCACCGACGCGGTGGAGGATTATGTGACGGGGGCCACTGCCTTCGCCCCGCTGGCGGATTATCTGGTGGTCAATGTCTCATCCCCCAACACGCCGGGCCTGCGCGATTTGCAACGGCGCGAACCCTTCCTGGAGCTGGCCCGCGCGGTACGCGCCGCGCGCGACGCCGCCTGTGCCGCAGCCGGCAGGACACCGCCGCCGCTGCTGCTGAAGATCGCGCCGGACCTCGACGCGGCGCAGATCGAGGATGTCGCCGAGGTGGCGATGAGCGCCCCGGCGGACGGGCTGATCGTCTCCAACACCACCATCGCCCGGCCGGACAGCCTGCGGTCGATCTACCGAGCGGAAGCCGGTGGCCTGAGCGGCGCCCCCCTGTTCGAGCCTTCGACCGAGGTGCTGCGCCGGATCGCCGGCCTGACCCAGGGCAAGCTGCCGCTGATCGGCGTCGGCGGCATTGCCAGTGGCGAGCAGGCCTATGCGAAGATCCGGGCCGGTGCATCGCTGGTACAGCTTTATTCCGCGCTGGTTTATCATGGGCCGGGGCTTCTGGGGCGGATCAAGCGCGACCTGGCGGCGCGGCTGCGTGCCGATGGTTTTGCCAGCGTCGCGGAAGCGGTCGGGACCGGCCGGGACCGGTAGCTACGGCGAAGGGGGATCGGACAATCGTTCTGCAAACGCTGATTGCGCTCTGCATCGCCGCCGCTGCCGGCGCCGCTGCGCTGTTGCTGCCGGTCCATGTGCCGATGGCGATCGATCCCGTGCCGCTATCGCTGCTGGCAGCCTCCCTCATCCTGGTACTGGGCCTCGGGCTGCAGGCCATCTTGCTGATTGCCGCGCGCCATCGCCGGCTGGCACGGCAGATCGCCTATCTGGCCCGCGACCAGCGCGAGCTGCGCAACGCGACCGACCTGCTGGGCCAGCGGCTTGATGAGATCGTCAGCCTCGGCGGCGACGAAACGCCGGCCCGCGATCTGACGGAAGTGGTAGCTGAGGTCCGCGTGCTGCAAACGCTGATCGAGGAACTATGGACACGCAAGGGCGACGGCGCCGAAGGCGGCGCGCCGGGCGAGGATGAAGCCGAGCTGGCGGAAGCCGAAATCCTGCCGCCATCGGCCGGGGGACGGCGTGTCCTGTCAGCGGCGCGGGAAACCGACGACCCGATGCTGAACCCGCGCGAAATCCTGGAGATCGTCCGCGAGGGGCTGCGCAACAACCGCATCGAAATCATGATGCAGCCCACCGTCACCCTGCCGCAGCGCCGGGTGATCCATTACGAATGCCTGTCGCGCATCCGCACCAAGACCGGCCTGCTGATCACCCCGGACCATTATATCGGCATCGCCGAGGAGGAAGGGCTGATCGGCGCTATCGACAATATGACGCTGTTCCGACTGGTGCAGCATGTCCGCCGCCATCGCGGGCCGATGGCCGAAAGCCGGTTCTTCTGCAATATCTCCAACCGCTCGCTGGAGGATGCCGGTTTCTTCGAGCAGTTCAGCGATTTCCTGACTGCCAACGCCACGCTGGCACAGTCCATCGTGTTCGAATTCGCCCAGGAAGGCTTCCCGGCGGAACCCTCGCCGATCCGCGACAAGCTGCTGGCCTTGTCGGAGGCCGGTTACCGCTTCTCGCTCGACCACATCACCGACCTCGACATCGACCCCGAGGAATTCGCGGCGCTGGGCTTCAAGTTCCTGAAGATCGACGCAGCGCTTCTGCTCTCCTATGCAGAGCATGAACCACCGCTGCTGGATATCGGGCTGCTGAAAGGCGCGCTGGACCGGGTTGCGATGGACCTGATCGTCGAGCATGTCGAAAACGAGGACATCTTGCTGCGCCTGCTTGACCATCCGGTGGATTTCGGGCAGGGCTACCTCTTTGGTGGCCCGATGGTCGAAGGGCGCCGGCCGCGCTGATTTTCCGACCGTACTATAACCAAGGATACCGGGGAATCATGTCCGTCTCCCTCCAGCAGCCTGCTGACCGGCAGCCGCCGCTTCTCTCCGGCGTTTCGGAGATCGCCGCCGACTATGACGGCTATATCCTCGATGTCTGGGGCGTGCTGTACGATGGCGGGGCCGCCTATCCGGGCGTGGCCGAGTGCCTCACGCAACTGAAGAAGGCCGACAAGCGCATCGTCGTGCTGTCCAACGCGCCGCGCCGCGCGCAGGTGGTGGTGGACCGGCTGACCAATCTGGGTATCGGGCGGCATCTCTATGACGAGGTGCACACCTCGGGTGAGGAAGCCTTCATCGCGCTGCGCGACCGCACCGACGATTTTCACCGCACGCTTGGCAAGACCTGCGTCGATACCGGCGGCGACCGTTTCCTTGGGCTGCTGGATGGCAGCGGTGTGGAGGTCGTCGCCGATCCGGCGGCAGCCTCCTTCGTGATCGCCACCGGCCCGCTGGAGGGCACCGATCCGATCGAGCGCTATGACGATCTGCTGTCGCGCTGCCAGGACCGCGGCCTGCCGATGCTGTGCGCGAACCCGGACCTGGAAGTGCTGCATGAGGGCGAGCGCCATCTCTGCGCCGGCTCAATCGGCGCGCGATACGAGCAGATGGGCGGCTTCGTGCATTATTACGGCAAGCCGCACGAGGCGGTGTACGCGACCTGCCTGCGCCTGATGAACATTGAGGACCGCAGCCGCATCCTGGCGGTCGGCGACAATCTGGAAACCGATGTGAAGGGCGGCCGCGCGCATGGCACCGGCACGCTGCTGGTGGCCGGCGGCATTCATTGCGACCGGCTGGACATCACCATGGGCGAGCGGCCCGACCCGGCGCGCCTGACCGCGCTGTATGGCGCCTACGGCCTTATCCCGACGGCGACCGTCCCCGCCTTTACCTGGTAGAGAAATGACCCCCGGTGCCCGCATAACCGCCGCCATCGAAGTGCTCGAGGCGGTCACGGCCGGTGACGTGCCAGCCCCCGTCGATTCCGTGCTCGGCAATTACCTGAAGCAGCGCCGCTACATCGGCAGCAAGGACCGAACGGCCATTCAGGCGCTGGTCTATGGCATTTTCCGCCGGCGTGCGCGGCTGGGCTGGTGGCTGGAGCGCGCGAAGGCGAAGGCGCTGCCGCGCAACCTGCTGATCGCGCATCTGCTGCTGATCGAGAAGCTGACCGGACCGGAGCTGCGCAGCCATTTCGATGGCCGCCACTACCATCCCTATCCGCTGGAGGGCGGCGAGACCGTGCTGGCCGACCGGCTGGAAGGCAAGTCCATCGACCATCCCGACATGCCGGAAGCGGTGCTGCTGGAATGCCCCGGTTGGGCCGAGGCCGGCCTGCGGGCCGCGCTGGGCGAGCGCTTCACCGAGGAAATGCGGGCGCTAAACGACGAGGCCTCGACCGACCTGCGCGTGAATGCGCTGGTCGGCACGCAGGAGGACGCCATCGCGGCGCTGAAGCGCGATGGTATCTTCTCCAAGCCTGCCCTCTATTCGCCCGTCGGCTTGCGGCTAGGCGGACGGCCGGCGCTGGGCGGCACCGAGGCGCTGAAATCCGGGCTGGTGGAAATCCAGGACGAAGGCTCACAGCTGCTGGCGCTGCTGGTCGGCGCCCGGCCGGGCATGCAGGTGGTCGATTTCTGCGCCGGGGCCGGTGGCAAGACGCTGGCGATGGCGGCCCGGATGGAGAATAAGGGCCGCATCGTCGCCTGTGACGTCCACGCCAAGAGGCTGGAACGGCTGACCCTGCGCCAACGCCGCGCACAGGCCCACAATATCGAGCGCCGCCCGCTGACCAGAGAACGCGATCCCTGGGTGAAGCGGCACAAGGGCAAGTTCGACCGGGTGCTGATCGACGCCCCCTGCACCGGCACCGGTACATGGCGACGCAATCCGGATGCCAAATGGGGCCGGGGCGGGCTCGACCTGGCCGAGATGACCAGCCTGCAATACGCGATCCTGGAAAGCGCTGCGCGACTGGTGAAGCCGGGTGGTCGGCTGGTCTATGCCACCTGCTCCCTGCTGGCCGCCGAGAATGAGGATCGGATATCCGCCTTCCTGGCCGATCATCCCGATTTCAAGCAAATGTCAATTTTTGACATATGGCAGGAAACAGTCGGCACAGACGCGCCCCCGGAAGGAGCAGTTGCTGATTCCGCCCTGCGGCTGACCCCCGCGCGCCACGGCACGGACGGCTTTGTGGCCGCCGTTCTGGAGCGCGCTGCAACACAGGACGAGGCGGAAGAAGAATAGCCATAAACAAACAGCCCGGCACAAGACCGGGCTGCTGTTACATCAGGCCAGCGAACGCTGCTTAGCGCAGCGGCTCCAGGATCGAGACATAGTTGGCGACGGCCGCACCGCCCATATTGAAGATGCCGGCCAGCCGCGGGTTCTTCACCTGCATATCGCCCGCCGTTCCGGTCAGCTGCATGGCGGAGAGCACATGCATCGACACGCCGGTGGCGCCAATGGGATGCCCCTTGGACTTCAGCCCGCCGGACGGGTTGACCGGCAGCTTGCCGTCCTTCTCCACCCAGCCTTCCTCGATGGCGACATGGCCCTTGCCGCGTGGCGTCAGCCCCATCGCCTCATATTCCAGCAGCTCGGCAATGGTGAAACAGTCATGGGTCTCGACCAGCGACAGGTCGTCCAGCGTCACGCCGGACGCGGCGAAGGCCCGCTTCCAGGCTGTCTCGCAGCCCTCGAACAGGGTGATGTCACGTTTTGACATAGGCAGGAAATCATTCACCTGCTCGGCGGCACGGAACACAATGGCCTTGTTCATCGACAGGGCCGTATCGGTGTCGGCCAGCACCAGCGCCGCCGCCCCGTCGGACACCAGCGAGCAGTCGGTACGCTTCAGCGGGCCGGCGACCAGCGGGTTCTTGTCGGAGACCGCCTTGCAGAACTCATAGCCCAGATCCTTGCGCAGCTGCGCATAGGGATTGCCGACACCATGCCTGTGGTTCTTCGCGGCGATGCGCGCCATGGCATCAGTCTGGTCGCCATGCTTCTGGAAGTATTTCTGCGCGATCTGCCCGAACACCCCGGCGAAACCGCCCTGGATGTCGCCATCTTCCTTCAGATACCCGGCACGGATCAGGATATCGCCGACCTGCTGGCCGGAAACTTCTGTCATCTTCTCGACGCCGACCACCAGAACCCGCCGCGCCTTCTTCGCGGCGATGGCATTCAGCCCCATATGGATGGCGGCGGAGCCGGTGGCGCAGGCATTCTCGACGCGCGTCGCCGGCTTGAAGCGGAACCGGTCATCGGCCTGGAACACCAGCGAGGAGGTGAATTCCTGGCGCACGAAGCCGCCATTGAAATGGCCGAGATAGATTTCATCGATGTCGTCGGGACCGAGGCCGGCATCTTCCAGCGCGGCGACGGAAACCTTCACGATCAGGCTTTCGACATCCTCCGCCTCATGCTTACCGAAGGGCATATGCGACCAGCCGACGATACAGGCGCTCATGGTGATAACTCCCTCTTGCTGCGGACTTCACGGTCCTGTTGCAGCGCACCCTAGCAGAGGCGCGGCAGAGGCCGGAAGTCTATTCGCGTTCACCTGATATCGGCAGTCAGTTCCAGGCGCGCAACCGCCCGACAATCGCAAAGCCCTTCGGGTTGTTCGGCAGCGGCCGCAGCACCACGCCTTCGCCCGAAGCCGGGAAGATGTCGGTCAGGGCCGTGATGTTCACCTGATGCGTGACCATCATCATATTGCCCGGCCCCTCAAAGGTCTGGATGCGTACGCGCGCCGCCTCGGTCTGGCCGGGACCACGCGCCCGATCCTGGAAGAAGCTGTCGATGGCCGGGAAGGGTTCGACAGTGCCGAAAGCGAGTTCCGCCGTCTCCGTCGAGCGGCACCAGCGGCTGGCCAGTACGCGGGCGATGGGCACCTCGCGCTGGCGGAAGGCGTCGCCGATGGCGCGCGCCTGCTGGCGGCCTTCCTCGCTCAGATTGCGCTGGGTGGAACAGTCGCCCAGCCGGAAATTTGCCGGGTCGCCGCCGCCGGGCGCGATGGCGTGGCGGAACAGCACGACATGGCCGCCCTGGCGCAACGCATTCCACAGTGCCTCGCCCTCCAGCATCTCGGCACGGGCAGTACCGGGCAGGGCAAACAGCAGGATCAACAGAAACGAGACTACAAGGCGCATCGCACACCTCCTTGCCGTTAAAACAGTTTGGCAAGGAAGTGGCGCAGAACCGTCTTTCGTCCAGACGTCAGCCGTTCAGCGTCTCCGTGAAGCGCACGGGCTGGCCCAGCGGCTTGTCCTGAACCTCGCCATCGCGCATGACGATGCTGCCGCGGATGATCGTCGCCATCGGCCAGCCGGTGACTTCCATGCCATCGAACGGCGTCCAGCCAGACTTGTTGGCCATCATCGCGTGGGTGATGGTCTTCTTCGCCTGCAAATCCACCAGCGTCAGGTCGCCATCATAGCCGAGCGCAATGCGCCCCTTGCCGGCAATGCCGAATAGCCGCTGCGGGCCGGAACACAGCAGATCGACCAGCCGCTCCAGGGTCAGATTGCCTTCATTCACATGGTTCAGCATCAGCGGCAGCATGGTCTGCACGCCGGGCATGCCGGACGGGCTGTCGGGATAGGGCTTGGCCTTTTCCTCGCGCGTGTGCGGCGCATGGTCGGAGCCCAGCACATCGACCACACCCGCCGTAATGCCGCGCCACAGCCCGGCACGATGCCGGGCGTCACGGATCGGCGGGTTCATCTGCGCGAAGGTGCCCAGCCGGTCATAGCAGTCCGGCGCTTCCAGCGTCAGATGCTGCGGCGTGGTCTCTACCGTCACGTAATCCTTCTGGGTGGCGAGGAATTCCATCTCCTCCGCCGTGGTGATGTGCAACACATGCACCCGCCGGCCGGTCTTGCGCGCCAGCGCGCAGACCCGCTTCGTCGCGTTCAGCGCCGTCTCCACATCACGCCAGTCGGGATGGGCGCGCGGATGGCCGGCCTCCTTCGCGACATGGGCGCGCTCGCGCAGCCGCATCTCATCCTCGGCATGCACAGCGACACGCCGCACGCCATCGGCCAGCAGCGCCTCCAGCGTGGCATCATCCTCGACCAGCAGCGAGCCGGTGGAGGAACCCATGAACACCTTCACGCCGCAGCAGCCGGGCAGCCGCTCCAGGCTGGCCAGGTTGCCGATATTCTCCGGCGCCGCGCCCATGAAGAAGGCATGGTCGCACCAGGCCCGGCCGCGTGCACGGTTCAGCTTGTCAGCCAGCGCATCCTCGTCAGTCGTGGAGGGCTTGGTGTTCGGCATCTCGAAGATTGCCGTCACACCGCCCAGCACCGCGCCGCGCGTACCGGATTCCAGATCTTCCTTATGCTCGTTGCCGGGCTCGCGGAAATGCACCTGGGTGTCAATCACGCCAGGCAGCACGGTCAGCCCCGTCGCATCAAAGACCTGCGCCGCCTTGGCGCTGCCGAGATTGCCGAGCGCCACGATCCGCCCGCCGCGAATGCCAATATCGATCCGCTCCCGCCCGTTCGGTGTGACGACGGTGCCGCCGGTAACGGCGAGATCGAGAGAATCGGTCATGGCTTTCCTCCTAGCGAGTATTGATGCCGCGCAAATAAACCGTAATCGCCAGGATCATGTCGATGCTCTTATCGTCACCGGCGAGCGGCAGCATGATCCTTTCCATCCGGACATGCTCCTTGTCCAGATGATAGAGCGGCCTGCCGGCACGGTAACTGGGCGTCGCGTTTTGCGCCACCTGCACGTAATCGCTGTAGGTCGGGTTGGTCAGGAAGGTCGGAAAGGCCTCGTCCATCCATTTTCCCGTCGGGTCGTGGCCCATGGTGGTGACATGCTCCGTGCCCATCAACCGGGCGCGGAAGCGCAGCGGCCAGTCGGGCCTGTTGCGCTCGATATCCACCAGCCACAGCCAGCGCAGCAGATGCGGCAGGTCGATGGGGTCTATGTCAGAACGACGGGGCGGGCAGCCATCGCGGCATCGCGCCAGCCAATAGTCGTAAAGCGCCCGGACACGCACATCCCATAAATGTGTGTCCAGCGCCGCAGCATCTTCGCGCAAAATAACAACAGGCCTTTCGGCAACGGGGGAATTGCGGCCGTATATGGCACGTCCCGCCGTTGCTTCAAGGCAAATCTAGGCGGCCAAAGTCAGGCCCTCAGGCCGCCTTCGACAGCAGGCGCGCATTGTATTCCAGCAAGTCCTTGGCAGCCTTGCGGATTGCCGCGTGATGCTGTTCGGGAATGTTGGAGAGCGTGGGAAGCATGGGGCCCATGTCGCCAATGCCGGACAGCGTTACCGCCTCGTGCAGCACGCGGATCGGCGACAGCCCGTCGCGCAAATCCTCCAGCTCCAGGAAATGGTCACGGATGCTTTCCGACTGCTCGTAATCCTTCGCCTTCAGCGCAGCCCGCAGCGCCATGGACCCGGCAGGTGCGATGCAGACCGACCCGGAGGTGAAGCAGGCGAGCCCGAAATGGCGCAGATGATCGATCGCCGGCCGCTCGCCGATGCCGCTGACGATATGCTTCGGGCTGACCAGCTTCACCAGTTCCGCCAGATACTCGTCGCGGCGCGGATCGTCGCGCACGATGGCATATTTGACGCCAGCCACCATGCCATCCTCGAACAGGCGGGCGACATTCTCCGGCTCCAGAAAGCCCTCATTCTTGATATAGACGATCACCGGCTTGGCGTAGGTCTCCACGATGCGGCGAATGCCCGCCTCGGCACCCTCCGGCGTCGAGGGGAACTGCAGCGGCAGCACCATCGCGGTCGGGAAGGCGCGGTCGCGCAGGATCTTCGCCTGATCAACGGCGCGGCCGAAATCCGGCCCGATGGAGGGAATGACCCAGCTCTGATTGCCGGCAATCTCCTCCAGCATGTCGAGGATCGCCGGATACTCGCCAACGCCGATATTGTAGAAATTCGCATTGCCGCCATACATCAGCGTGGAGACGCCGCCGGCTTCCAGATGCTTGACCAGCGCCTGGTTCGCCGCCTTGTTCAGGCTGAGGTCGGCATTGCGCGCCAGCGGCGGCACGGCCAGCACGGAACGGGCGAGATCGTCGGGCGTGACGGGCATGGTCTTCATCGGGAGCCTCCTTCAGCGATAATCGCTCGCAACGATGACCCGCCTGCGAAGCAGGGTCAAGGCCAGGCCGGGTTGTATCCGCCGCCCCGGACTCCCAAGTCGGAAAGACAGTAAAAGAGGGGCGGACATGACAAATGACAGCTGGAAGCTGACGCGGCGCTTCGATTTCCGCGGGCAGCAGGTCGCCTACGATATCGTCGGCGATGGCCCGCCGCTGGTGATGGTCCATGGCACGCCCTTCTCCTCCTATGTCTGGCGCCGCATCGCCCGCGAACTGGCCCGTGACTATACGATCCACCTCTATGATTTACTGGGCTATGGCCAGTCGGAGAAGCGTGAGGGCCAGGATGTATCGCTCGGCGTCCAGAACGGTCTGCTGGCAGCCCTGCTGCAACATTGGGGCCTGACCGCGCCCTTCATGCTGGCACATGATTTCGGCGGCGCCACGGCGCTGCGCGCGCACCTGCTCGATGGCTGCGACTATCGCAAGCTGCTGTTGGTCGATCCGGTGGCGCTGCGCCCCTGGGGCTCGCCCTTCGTGCAGCATGTCCGCCATCACGAGGCCGCCTTCGCCGGCGTGCCCGACTATCTGCAGCGCGCGATTCTGCGGGCCTATATCCGCGGCGCCGTGAGCCGGGAGATGACCGACGCCGAGCTGGAGCCCTATCTTGCGCCCTGGCTTGGCGAGGCCGGCCAGCCGGCCTTCTACCGTCAGATCGCGCAGATGGACATGCGTTTCACCGACGAGGTGGAGCCGCACTATGGCGCGGTGCGATGTCCGACCATGCTGCTATGGGGGCAGGAGGATGAGTGGATACCGGTGGAGCGCGGCCGGCAGCTTTCCCGGCTGCTGCCGGAATGCGACTATTGGGAAGTCCCAAGTGCCGGCCATCTGATGCAGGAGGATGCGCCGGAATCCATCGTCGCGGCGGCGCTGTCCTTCTTCAGATAGAAAGCCTCACGTCCCGCGCCCCTCTACATCGCGGCGCAGATCGCGGATGACGCTGTCCACATTCGGCAGGTTGGGATGGATGTCCCGGGCCTTCTCGAAGGCGCGTAGCGCGCCGCGCTTCTCCTCCAGCTCCAGATAGATCATGCCGAGGCCGGACAGCGCGCCGAAATGCTTTGGCTCGATGGCCAACACCCGTTCGATGTCGGCAACGGAGGCGGCATAATTGCCCTGCCGGTAATAGACGGTGGCGCGCTTGTTCCAGCCCTCGGCAAAGTCCGGCGCGATCTCCACCAGCTCATCGAAATGCAGCAGTGCCGCCTCGAAATCCTCGCGCTCCATGGCGCCAAGGCCGAGGCGCATCAGCATGTTCGCGTCCTCGGATTCGGTCCAGGTCCAGATATGCCAGATCTGCGCTTCCAGGATCTGCGCAACCGCCGGGTCCTTGGCCCGCTTCAGCTGCTCAAACAGCGGATCGAGCCGGGCATCGTTGCGCGAATTGGCACCGGTCGCCAGGGCCGGCGCCGTGCCGGCGGCAAGCAGGATGATCAGGACGGCAAGCAGACGCTTCATAAGAGGAGTATGGGGCGCACCAGCCGCCCCGCCAAGGGGGCGGCCGATAGGTCGTCCTATTCTGCCGCCTGGGCCGGCGCCTGCGGCCTGCGGAAGGCGGCCAGCAACTCCGCCTCCTCGGCCTTCGCCTTGGCGACATTCGCCTCCTTCACATGGCCGAAGCCGCGCACCTTGTCCGGCAGGCTGGCCAGCGCCACCGCCAGATGGTGATTGTCCGGCGACAGCTTCTCCAGAAGCTCGGCCAGCAGCGCCTCATACTCGGCGACAAGCCGGCGCTCCATGCGGCGTTCCTCGGTGCGGCCGAAGATGTCGAACGCCGTGCCACGAAGCCTCTTGAACCCGGCCAGCGTGCGGAACGCCGCCATCATCCACGGGCCATAGGCACGCTTCTTCAGATGACCGGTCTGCGGATCGCGTTCGGCGAACAGCGGCGGCGCCAGATGGAATTCCAGCTTGTAATCGCCCTCGAACTGCTGACTGAGACGCCGCTGGAACCCGCCATCGGTGTAGAGCCGGGCCACCTCATACTCGTCCTTGATGGCCAGCAGCTTGTGGTAATAGCGCGCCACCGCTTCGGCCAGCGCGCTCTGGCCCGGCGTCATGGCCTGCTCCGCCGCCCGGACGCGCGCCACCAGATCGGTGTAGCGCCTGGCATAGGCCGCATCCTGATAGTCCGTCAGATAGGCGGCGCGCTTCGCCACGATCTCGTCCAGGGTCTGGGCGATCTTGCGGTCCGGCGCGACAGCGGTTTCGGCCGGGGCCAGCACGCGCTCGACCGACGGCAAATCATGCGCGGCGCGGCGGCCCCACAGGAAGGCCTCGCGATTGAACGCCACCGCCACACCGTTCATTTCGATAGCCTTGTCGATGGCCTCCGCTGTTACCGGCACCAGCCCGCGCTGCCAGGCGAAGCCCAGCATGAACAGGTTGCTGGCGATGGAATCGCCCAGCGCCGCCGTGGCCAGCCTTGAGGCATCGACGAAATCCGCCTTCTGCCCGCCAACGGCCTTCAGGAGGGCGTCGCGCAGCTTCGCCGTCGGGAAGGCGAGGTTCGGGTTACGGGTGAAGTCGCCGGTCATCGTCTCCTGCGTGTTCACCACCGCATGACTGCGCCCGGCATGCAGCGTTGCCAGCCCCTCGGCGCTGGCCGACACCACGATGTCGCAGCCCAGCAGCAGATCGGCCCCGCCATGCGAAATGCGCGCGGCGTGCAGGTCGCCCGGCGTGGCACCGATGCGCACATGGCTGAGCACCTGCCCGCCCTTCTGGGCGAGGCCGGCCATGTCGAGCACGCTGACGCCCTTGCCTTCCAGATGCGCGGCCATGCCAAGCAAGGCACCGATGGTGACGACGCCGGTGCCGCCAATGCCGCCGATCATGATGTTGTAGGGCTGATCCAGCGCCGGCAGGATCGGTTCCGGCAGATCGCCGAAGACCGGGCGCGGGCCGGCCTGCTCCACCTTCTCCGCCTGCTTGCGCACCTTGCCGCCGACCACGGTGACGAAGCTGGGGCAGAAGCCCTTCAGGCAGGAATAATCCTTGTTGCAGGCCGACTGGTCGATGGCGCGCTTACGGCCATACTCAGTCTCGACCGGCAGCACGGAGACGCAGTTCGACTTCACGCCGCAATCGCCGCAGCCTTCGCACACCGCCTCATTGATGAAGACGCGCTTGGGCGGATCGACCATCAGCTTGCGTTTGCGCCGGCGGCGCTTCTCCGCAGCACAGGTCTGGTCGTAGATCAGGACGGTCAGCCCCTCGATCTCGCGCAGATCGCGCTGCACAGCATCCAGATCGTCACGATGCGAAATCGTCGCCTCCGCCGGGAAGACATTCAGCGGGTACTTGTCGGGATCGTCGGTGACGATGCGCACCGCCTTCGCCCCTTCGGCCAGCACCTGGCGGGCAATCTGATCGACCGTGAAATGGCTGTCGGCGGGCTGGCCGCCGGTCATTGCCACGGCATCGTTGAACAGGATCTTGTAGGTGATGTTCACGCCCGACGCGGCGGCAGCGCGGATCGCCAGCGAACCGGAATGATTGTAGGTACCATCGCCCAGATTGGCGAAGATGTGCTTCGTCTTTGTGAAGGGCGCCTGGCCGATCCAGGGTGCGCCTTCGCCGCCCATCTGGGTGAAGGTCTCGGTCGAGCGGTCCATCCATTGCGACATGTAATGGCAGCCGATGCCGGCCATGGCGCGGCTGCCCTCCGGCACGCGGGTGGAGGTGTTGTGCGGACAGCCGGAGCAGAAATAGGGGGTGCGCTTGAAGCCGTGGGTCGGCACGGTCAGCCCGGCCTCCTCCTGCCGCAGCCGCATCACCCGCCCGCGCAGCTCGGCATCGTCATGCTGCTTCAGCAGCCGCTCGCCGATAGCCAGCGCGATCTGGTTCGGCGACAGCTCGCCCGGCGCCTGGAACAGGGTGCGGCCATCCTCGCCCTGCTTGCCCAGGATGCGCGGCCGGCGATCCGCCGGCATGTCATAGAGAATATCCTTCAGCTGCGGCTCGATCAGGCCACGCTTCTCCTCCACCACCAGCACCTCCGGCAGGCCGGCGGCAAAGGCAGCCGCTCCTTCCGGCTCCAGCGGCCAAGGCATGCCGATCTTGTAGAGCCGGATGCCCAGCGCCGACGCCCGCGCCTCATCGAGGCCCAGCGCATCCAACGCCTGGCGCACATCGAGATAGGATTTGCCGGTGGTGGCAATGCCGAGGCGCGGCGACGCACTGTCGATCAGCACGCGGTCCAGCCCGTTCGCCCGCGCGAAGGCCAGTACCGCCGGCATCTTGTGGGTGTGAAGCCGGTATTCCTGCGCCATCGGCTCGTCCGGCCAGCGGATGCTGAGTCCGCCTTCCGGCATCTCGAAGCCTTCGGGCAGCACGATCTTCACCCGGTCGGGATCGGCCTCGACCGAGGCGGAACTGTCCATCGTGTCGGCCACGCACTTCATGCCGACCCACACGCTGGCATAGCGCGACATTGCCCAGCCGATCAGCCCGTAATCCAGGATTTCCTGGATGCCGGCCGGATTCAGCACCGGCATCATGGCATCGACGCAGGCGAATTCCGACTGGTGCGGCAGGGTGGAGGATTTGCAGACATGGTCGTCGCCGAGCAGCGCCAGCACGCCGCCATGGCGCGAGGTGCCGGCATTGTTGGCATGCTTGAACACGTCGCCGGTGCGGTCCACGCCCGGCCCCTTGCCGTACCAGATGGAGAACACGCCATCATACAGCGCGTCGGGGAACAGGTTCAGCTGCTGGCTGCCCCAGATGGCGGTCGCCGCCATCTCCTCATTCACACCGGGCTGGAACTGGATGTGGTTGTTCTTCAGGAACTTCCGCGCCTTCCAGAGCTGCTGGTCGAGCGCGCCCAGCGGCGAGCCGCGATAGCCGGAGATGAAGCAGCCGGTATTCAGACCCGCCGCCACATCGCGCTGGCGCTGGATCATCGGCAGGCGGACCAGCGCCTGCGTCCCGGTCAGGTAGAGCCGGCCGCGCTGGAGCGTGTATTTGTCGTCAAGGGTAACCGCAGCGAGCGTCATGTTCTGTCCCCTGCATCCGATTGCCGGTGGAGCGCCGCCTGGCGCCCTGCCTTACCCGGATGATCCTCCCGTCCGGCCCGATCGGGTCCGGCTGTTTATCGCCCGGCCATCCGCCGGATCGGTTTTCTTCCTTTAGTATTAGATGGTAGTGAGCCGGCAGGGTTGCGACAATCGCCCACAGGCAGGCATGTAAAAAAAGCAACGAACACGGCGTTTGGCAGGCGAATAGACGATCAGGCTTTGCGAATGAAGCCACGCCGCCGCAATGAAATTTCGCAACGCGATCCTCCTGCATCGCACAATATTATTGCCGCATTGCAGCAAATGAGGGGTGGCTATTCCAGACTTGCGGATGATCGCGCCGGCCCATATCTGTTCGCCATGTCCCTGACGCCCTCATCTCCCCTGCGCCCTGTCCTGCTGCTGGCCAGTGCGCTGGCCATCGCTGCCCTGCCGGCCTTCGCCCAGAGCGAGGCCCCGCCCCCCATCGACCATGAATCGCAATATGCGGCCTGCATGCGGCTGGCGCGGGAAGCGCCCGCCGACGGCTACCGCAGCGGCGTCGCCTGGTACGAGAAGGGCGGCGGCAGCCCGGCCGAGCACTGTATCGCGGCCTCCTTGCTGCAACTGGGCGACTATGCCGAGGCCGCCACACGGCTGGAGCGCGTCGCCGCCGACGAGTCTCTCTCACCGCGCCCGGAGACCCGCGCCGGCCTGCTGGCCCAGGCAGGCCTCGCCTGGGTGCTGGCCGGCGATGAGCGCAAGGCGGCCAGCGCACGCGACAAGGCGCTGGAGATTACCCCCGACAATGTCGATCTGCGGATCGACCGGGCGTTGTCCCGCATGACGCTGGAGCAGTATTTCGAGGCGATCGACGACCTGAATCGGGCGATCGACCTGGCGCCGCATCGGATGGATGCGCTGCTGATCCGCGCCTCGGCCTATCGCTATCTCGGCCAGCTGGACCTTGCCCGCGACGATGTGGAACGCGCGCTGGCCCTCGATCCGGACCACCCGGATGCGCTGCTGGAACGCGGTGTGATCGCCCGTGCCGCCGGCAACAAGGATGCCGCCCGGAAGGATTTTCTGGCCGTCCTGAACCTGACCTCGGAAGGGCCGGCGGGCGATGCCGCGCGGCTGAACCTGGAAGCGATGGATGTGAGGGTCGAGTAACCGGCCCTAGAAATCCAGATCGGCGTAGTGCTTGGGCGGTGACACGCCGGGGATACGGTCGGCCAGCAGCGGACGGAAGGCCGGACGGGACTTCACCCGGGCATACCATTCCTTCGCCTCGGCATGCTCCTCCCACGGGACATTGCCGAGATAATCGACGCAGGAGAGATGCGCCGCGGCGGCAAGATCGGCCAGGCTCAGATGATCGCCGGCCAGCCAGGTCCGCCGCTCGCACAGATAGCCGATATAGTCCAGATGGTAGTGGATGTTGGTCAGGCCGGCGCGGATCGCCTCGCTCGACGGCTCGCCCAGCCCCAGAAAGCGCTTCAGGATCTTCTCGCCGACCAGATTGCGCGTCACTTCCTCATAGAACTTGCAATCGAACCAGGCGACCAGCCGGCGCACCTCGGCACGGTCGGTGGGAATACCGGGGATCAGCCCGCGCTTGGGATAGGCTTCTTCCAGATACTCGCAGATCGCCCCGGAATCGCACAGCGTGACCGGCCCGTCCGGCCCTTCATCGTCGATCAGCACCGGCACCTGGCCGGCCGGATTCAGCGCCAGGAAATCCGGGCGTCTTTCCCAGATTTTCTCGACACTCATCTCGAAGGCGAGGTCCTTTTCGGCCAGGACCAGGCGAACCTTGCGGCTGAAGGGGGATAACCAGAGGTGATAGAGGGTACGCATTGCTTTCCGAATCGTCGCGGCGCCACCGCATATTGCGTAAAATCAACGCTAAAACGCAAGAAATGGTTGCGAATGACCCCTATCGCCCTAGCCCAGCATCGTCTCGATGCGGTCGAGGCAGTGATTCAGGATCTCCGGGCTGTTGGCGAAGCAGAGCCGCAGATGCCCTTCGCCACCCGGCCCGAAGGCGCTGCCCGGCGCGAGTCCGACGCGATGTTCCGCCACCAGCCGCTTGGCGAAATCTAGGCTGTCCGTCATGCCGTCCACCGCGAAGAAATGGTAGAAGGCGCCCTTCGGCTGCACGATGCGCACGCGCGGATGCTGCGACAGCCGGTCATAGACGAGATCACGGCCCTGCTTATAGCGCGCGACCGAGCGGGCGATGAACGGCTCTCCCTGCTTCACCGCCACCACACCGGCATGCTGCGCGAAGGTGGAGGCCGAGGCGGTGTTGAACTCATTCATCTTCAGCAGCGTCGGGATCATGCCCAGCGGGGCGGTGATCCAGCCCATGCGCCAGCCGGTCATGCTCCAGGATTTGGAGAAGCTGTTCAGCGCCAGCACCGGATCGTCCTCTGACGCGATGTCGAGGAAGGAGGGTGCCCGCTTGCCCTCGAAAACCATGCGGTCATAGACCTCGTCGGCGATGATCCAGATGCCCTTCTCGCGCGCGAAATCGAGCAGCGCCTGCTGCTGGTCGCGCGGCATCACCCAGCCGGTCGGGTTGTTCGGCGAGTTGATGAACAGCGCGCGGGTATTCCCGTTGCAGGCATCCATCAGCCGCTCGATATCGAGTTGCCAGCCATCATTGCCCATGGAGAGCAGTACCGGGCGCACCTCCCCGCCCATGATGCGCACCGTCTCGCTGCAATTCGGCCAGAGCGGGCTGGTGGTAACGACATTGGTGCCGGCATCGACCAGCGACTGCATGACGATCTGGATCGCATTCATGCCCGAGGCGGTGATGACGATGCGCTCGGGCGAAATGGTGCGGCCGCACAGCGGCGTCAGATACTCGGCCAGTGCGGCGCGCAGTTCCGGCACGCCGGCGCTTTCCGTGTAGAAGGTGTGGCCCTGGCGCAGCGCCTCGGCTGCCGCCTCGCAGATAAAGGCGGGCGTCGGCTCGTCCGGCTCGCCGAACCATAGCGGCACCACGCCGCCCAGCTTCATGCCGTAATGCGCGACCTCACGGATGCGCGAATCGTCCAGCCGCAGGATACCGGGACGGATGTCGGCGGGCGGAATCTGTGTCGTGAGGTCCATGGAGCAAACTCGTCGATTACGGGTATGGCCCTTATGCGGCGGCAAACGCGCCGGGGCAACCCCTACTTCCCCTGCCCCTACTTCCCCTGAAAGGCCGGCGGGCGCTTGGCGAGGAAGGCGGCAACCCCCTCGCGGTAGTCGGCAGTGCGGCCGGCTTCGCGCTGCAGATCGCGTTCCATGTCGAGCTGGCCGTCCAGCGAATGACCCGTCGAGGCCTGGATCGCCTGCTTGATGAGGCCCAGCGCCCGGGTCGGCTGGGTGGCCAGATGCCGGGCGAGCTTCACTGCTTCCGGCATCAGCTCGGCATCGGGCAGCACCTTCCAGATCAGCCCCCATTCGGCGGCGCGCGCTGCCTCCAGCTTCTCCGCCGTCAGCGCCAGCGCCATGGCGCGGGCATGGCCGACGAGACGCGGCAGCAGCCAGGTACCACCGCAATCCGGCACCAGCCCGATGCGCGCAAAGGCCTGGATGAAACTGGCGGATTCAGCAGCAAGCACGATGTCGCAGCACAGTGCGAAATTGGCCCCGGCCCCGGCGGCAACGCCATTCACCGCGCAGACAACCGGCTTCGGCAGGGCGCGCAGTCGCTTCACCAGCGGGTTGTAGCGCTCCTCCAGCGAGGCGCCGAGATCGATATCGTCGGAGATCACCTTGCGGTCGCCCAGATCCTGCCCGGCGCAGAAGCCGCGCCCCGACCCGGTGATCAGGATCGCGCGCACCGCCTCCTCCTTCTCCGCCGCATCCAGCGCCACCGTCATCTCCGCCAGCATGACGGTAGTGAAGGCGTTCAGCTTGTCCGGCCGGTTCAGCGTGATCGTCATCACCCCGTCCGCGACATCGACCAGCAGGGTCTCGTAAGCAGCCATGGAGCGTCTCCCTTTCGTTATTCTTTCAACAGATCAGCGGGCAGCGTGTTGATCTCCGCCAGCAGCGCAGCAAGGCGCTCCGCCGCAAGCTCGACGATGAGCCTCCCCTTCTCCGCATCGGCCAGCGCGGCATTGCCAATGGCACCGCTGGCGTTCAGATCCTGCGTCATCCAGGCAAAGCCGGCCTTTTCAACCAGCGGATGGGAGACAGCCAGATCGCGGTAGCGCGAGGGGAAATCGGCCAGAAGCTCGCGGCGCACCTTATTGGGGTGCAGATGCAGCATCATCGAGGTCTCGACCGCCCCGCCATGAATGCCATAGGCCAGCTCATCCTCCGGAAACAGCCCATCGGGCAGACCCAGATCGAACCAGCTGCGCCCGACCGTCAGCATCGACAACCGCACGCGCAGATCGACCGCGACGATATCCACGATCTGCGGCTGACCGCCATGCGAATTGAAGATCACCAGCTTGCGGATGCCGGCCCGACGCACCGATTCCGCGATTTCCGTCCAGCTGCGGATCAGCCCTTCGGCGGAGTGGGTCAACGTACCGGGAAAGGCCTGATGCTCGTTGCTCTTGCCGATTTCCTGCATCGGCAGGGCCAGCACTGGCAGATCGTCCGGCACAAGCGCCAGTGCCCGCGCCAGGATGCCGGCATTCAGATCGGCATCGACCGACAGCGGCAAATGCGGGCCATGCTGCTCGATGGCCGCCACCGGCAGCACGGCAATGGCCCGCGCTGTATCGAGTGCGGCGATATCAGCGGTAGAGAGATCGCGCCAGTAACGGCCAGCCATCAGAAATGCTCGTCCCGGACGACCTCGACATCCGACATATAGACGATGCCGACATAATCCTTCAGCAGCCCCTGAGACTGGGCGAGGATGGCGCGGGCGATCTCCTCCGTCGTCACCACCACGATCATCACATTGTCGAACACCTGCACCACATCGGCACCGCCGCGCATCCCACGCCGTCCCTTGCCGCCAAGATTGGGCACCACCGTATAGCCGGTCGCCCCCTGCTCCGTGATCATGCGCAGGATGCGGGGCGCGCGCGCCACCTCGACCACGATCTCCACCTTCTTTTTCTTATGGGTCTGCAGCTCGTCGGTCATGGCGGCCTTCGCGTCAGAGGATCGCGCGGGCGAGCGCCGCATAGAGCGGCAGGCCGGCGATCAGGTTGAAGGGGAACGTCACCCCCAGTGACAGGGTAACATAGAGCGCCGGGTCGGCCTGCGGCAGGGCAAGGCGCATCGCCGCCGGCACTGCGATGTAGGAAGCGCTGGCCGCCAGCGTAGCCAGCAAGGTGCCGCCGCCGACCGACAGGCCGAGCGCCCAGGCGACGGCAAGGCCGAGGCTGGCGCCGATCAGCGGCATATAGAGGCCGAAGGCGATGAGGCGTGGCCGCAGCATCTGGAAGCCGGACACCCGGCGCGAGACCAGCAGCCCCATCTCCAGCAGGAACAGGCAGAGCACGCCCTTGAACGGCGTCTCGAAGAAGGGCTGCACGGCGGCATAGCCCTCGCTGCCGCTCACCCAGCCGATGACGAACCCGCCGACCAGCAGCATGACCGAGCCGTTCGCCAGTACCTCGCGCAGCAGCTCGCGGCGGTCGCCGCCATCCGCCGCCATCGCACCGCCTTCCAGCGCCAAGGCGCGGCCGGCCAGCAGCAGCCCGGCGATGATCGCCGGCGTCTCCATGACCGCCAGCATGGCGACCAGATAGCCCTCATAGCCGGTACCGTCGCGCGCCAGCATCTGCGTCGCCGCGACGAAGGTGACGACACTGACCGAGCCATAATGCGCCGCCACGGCGGCCGCATTCACCCGATCCGCCCCGGCGAGGCGGCGCAGCAGCGGATAGGCGATGTAGGGCATGCCGAAACTGAGGGCGAGCGCCGCCAGCAGTGCCGGCAGGATGGCAAGACCAAGGCCGGCATGGCCCATCTCCACCCCGCCCTTCAGCCCGATCGCGAACATCAGGTAGATGGCAATGGCCTTGCCCACGACCTCCGGCATATCGAGGTCGGATTTCACGAGGCCGGCCACCAGCCCGAGCACGAAGCTCAGCACCAGCGGCGAGAGAAGATTGCCGAGAGCGGCATCGATCAGCGAGTCCATGACCGCCATAGCTGCCGTCAAGCCGCCGCCGAATCAAGCCGTTTCAATATGAAGCGCTCAGGCAGCGGGACGACCGAGGACGCGCCCTGGCTGCCAGCCCTCCGCCGCCTGATCGGCATCATAGGCATCCACTGCCGTTTGCAGGTTCAGCCAGAAGCGTGTCGTCGTCCCCAGCGACTTGGCAAGCCGCGCCGCCATTTCGGGCGTCACTCGCACATGCCCGTTCACCAACAGACTTATCTGCTTGCGGCTGGCACCCAGCGTTTCGGCCAGGTCCGTCACGGAAACACCGCGCGGCACCAGATAATGCTCCCGCAGTATCTCACCCGGCGCGGTCGGACGGCGATGGCGTTGCAAACCGGTCATCAATGGTAATCCTCCAGATCGATCACCTCGACATCCTTGCCGTCGAAAGTGAAGGTGATGCACCAGTTGCCGGAAACATGCATCGAATACTGCCCCCGGCGGCTGCCTTGCAAGGGGTGGAAATCTTTCACGCCCTCGCAGTCGGCAAGGTCAGCTACCGCATCAAGATGGTCGAGTATGAGCAGCGCATTGCGCTGGAGATCGCGACCGACACGCGCACTCCGTCCGGTCTCGAAAAGCTCACGCAGCCCCTTGTGGCGGATGCGGGAAATTGCCAAGCGCACCTCATAGCGTTACCTGTATGGTAACAAACTGGCGTGATGAGCGCAATAAGCCTCACTCCGCCGGGGCGGGCTTTGCCGGCCGGCTCGCCTCGCCGCGTTTCTCCAGCCGTTCCAGCAGCGCGCCCAGGATGCCCTTCGGCATGAAGATGATGAACAGCACCAGCAGCAGACCGTAGATCGTACCGTCCAGCCCGTGCACATCATGGCCGACCAGGATGCGCAGCGATTCCGCCAGCAGCAGTGTGAAGACCGCCCCCACCGTAGGGCCAAGCTGCACATACATGCCGCCGGCGATGACCGCGAACACGATCTGCAGGCTGATGGCGATGCCCGACATGGTCTCCGGGTTGATATAGAGCTGGTACTGCGCGTAGAGCACACCGCCCAGCGCGGTCAGCATGGCGCTCAGCACCGTGATGGTCAGCTTGGTGCGGGTCACATTCATGCCGAGCGAGGCCGACGCATCCTCCTCCTCGGAGATCGCTTCCAGCGCATAGCGCGCCATCGACCGGTCCACCAGCTTCCACACCCACAGGCCGAACAGCCAGACCGCCAGCGCGATGTAGAAGAAGGTTTCCTTGTCGGAGAATTGCAGCGCCATCAGTGAATTGGGCGTGTCTGCCGAGCGCGGTGTGATGCCCAGCGAGCCGCCCGTGGTGTCGCGCAGCGCCACGATGGTCAGGCGTACCACCTCACTCAAGGCCAGCGTCACCAGCGCGAAATAATGGCCGACGATGCGGAAGCGGAAGCAGGGATAACCGATCAGCACCGCCACGATGCCGGCGAACACCATGGCGATGGGAATGCCGATCCAGGGCGACAGGCCGGCATCGTTCCACAGCAGCGTCACCGTATAGGCACCGATGCCCAGGAAAGCACCATGGCCCAGTGACACCAGCCCGAACCGGCCCATCAGCGACCAGCTGGTATAGATGAAGCCCCAGATCAGGATGGTGATCAGCAGATGCAGATAGTAATTGCCGAGCCCGAGGAACGGGATGACGGCAAGCACCGCGACGGCGATCAGCCAAGGCAACATACGCGGCATCTCAGCGCCTCCTCGACAGGATGCCTTGCGGCTTCAGGAACATCATCAGGATGAAGAAGGCGAAGGCGATCACATAGCCCCACTCGATGGCGAAGAAGAAACCGCCGATGGAGATGAACTGGCTGAAGATGAAGGCCGCAACGAAGCCGCCGATCATGTTACCGAGCCCGCCCATGACACAGATCATGAAGGTGATCGGCCCGAAGCTGAGGCCGATGGCCGGATGCACGTCATATTGCAGCACCAGCAGGCAGGCCGACAGGCCGGCAAGCCCGCCGCCGATGGCCGAGGTCATCAGATAGACGCGCTGAGGGTTCACCCCCATCAGCGGCATGATCTCGCGGTCCTGGCTGATGGCGCGGATCGCCGTGCCGATATAGGTGCGCGTCAGGAACAAATAGAGCGCCACCATCCCGGCCAGCGCGGTGACGAAGGCCAGCACGCGGGCAAAGCTGAAATACATGTCGGCGAATTCCAGCACCGGCAGGCGCAGCCCGATATTGCGGAACTCCACGCCGAACACCAGCGTCGCCAGCGCCTGCAGGAAGAACAGCACGCCACCGGTCACCAACAGCTGGTTGATCGGCGCCGCCCCCAGGATCGGCCTTATGACAAGGTAATGCAGCAGGGCGCCGGCGGCGGCCACAATGACGATGCCCGCCAGGAAGGCCGGCACGATCGGCACGCCGTAAAAGGCGAACAGCCAGTAGACCGTGTACATGCCGATCATCACCAGCTCGGCATAGCAGATCCAGACCACGTCGATGACACCGAAGACGAGGTTCAGGCCCAGCGCCAGCAGCGCCAGCACCCCGCCCAGCAGAATGCCGTTCAGGATCGCTTCCAGAAGGAAGATATCGAAGATTTCCATGTCCCCTGCTTCCCCCTAGAGCCCGATATAGGCCTTGCGGATTTCCTCGCTGGCCAGCAGGTCCTGCGCCTTGCCGGACAGCTTGATGCGGCCGACCTCCAGCAGGTAGGCGCGGTCCACGACCCGCAACACCTGCTGGATGTTCTGCTCGACGATCAGCACCGTGTAGCCCTCCTCGCGGATGCGCTGCACCAGCTCGAAGACCTGCTGCACGATAACCGGGGCAAGCCCGGCGGACGGCTCGTCCAGCAGCAGCAGCTTCGGCCCACTCATCAGGCCCCGGCCGATGGCGCACATCTGCTGCTCGCCGCCCGACATGGTGCCGGCCAGCTGGTCGCGCCGTTCCTTCATGCGCGGAAACAGCGAATAGACGAAATCCAGGCGATCCCTGAAATGCGCCCGGGCGGACGGGATATAGGCGCCCATCCGCAGATTCTCCTCCACCGTCAGGCGGGGGAACAGGCGGCGATGTTCCGGCACATGGGAAATGCCCATTTCGATCACCTTGAAGGGCGCCACATCGCGCAGCGACGCCCCTTCCATGGTGATGTCGCCCTTCTCGATGTCGATCAGCTTCGAGATGACGCGCAGCAGCGTCGTCTTGCCGGCCCCGTTCGGGCCGATGACCGCCACCGCCTCGCCGGCCTTCACCTGAAGACTGACATCGAACAGCGCCTGGAATGTGCCGTAGCCGGCGGAGACATTGGCAAGCTCAAGCACGGGCCTCTCCCGTCTCCGCGATCTCGACCCGCTCGGAGCCGAGATAGACCTCCACCACCCTTGGGTCGCTGGCGACCTCGCGCGGCAGGCCCTCCGATATCTTCTCGCCGTGGTCGAGCACCATCACCCGGTCCACGACGCGCATCAGCACGCCCATGATGTGTTCCACCCAGATAATGGTGATGTTCTTCTCGCGCCGGATCATGCTCAGCATGTCGGCAGCCTGGTCCATCTCCTGCTCATCGAGGCCGCCCAGGCTCTCGTCGGCCAGCAGCAACTTCGGCTGGGTGGCCAGCGCGCGGGCCAGCTCCAGCTTCTTCAAGCCGGCCGCCCCCAGCCCGTCAACCGAGGCCTTCGCATCGGTCGGCAGGTTCACCAGGCCCAGCGCTTCCTCTGCCTGGGCCCAGGCCTGCTGCCGCGAGACCCGGCCGTTCTGGCCGTAATAGGCGGCGACAGCCACATTCTCCAGGATCGACAGCCGCTTGAAGGGCCGCGGTATCTGGAAGGTGCGGCCGATACCCAGATGGCAGACATCCATCGGCCGCTGGCCGCCAATCTCCTGCCCCAGGAAGCTGATGCTGCCTTCCGTCGGGGCCAGCGTGCCGGCGATCAGGTTGAAGGTCGTGCTCTTGCCGGAGCCATTGGGGCCGATCAGCCCCAATATCTCGCCCTGCTCCAGACTGAAGGACACATGGTCAACGGCGGTGAAACCACCGAACCGCTTGGTCAGGTTAGATACGGTCAGCATGAATCATCCGCCGTTGCCACGGAAATCCGAACTCTGGTGAAGGGCAGGGCCGTCCGCACCCTCAGCGGGCGTAGACGTGGCCCTTCGGCAACGGCAGCACCGGATCGACCGTCTTGATAGCCGCCGGCCAGACCACCTTGGTGTCGCCATCGATGTACTGCATGACGACCGGGCTGGACCGCTCGTTCTGACCCGCCATCTCGGTGCCCGGACCATAGAACTTCACGCCATAGCCCTGGATCGTGCCACCGACCGGGATGTCGGTGTCGAGCGCGGCCTTGCGCAGCGCCTCCGGATCGAAGCCGCCATACTTCTTGATCGCGCGCGGCAGCACGTCGGTCAGGAAGATCCAGGTCTGGTTGAAGCCCATGGAGGTGTGCGGCGGCACCTGGTCGGCCTTGGTCTCTGCCTTGTAGCGCTTCACCATCTCGGCGGTCACGTCGCCCAGGCCCGGCGCCAGCGTCTTCGGGTCAAGCAGCTGGGCCGCCACCGGATCGACATTGTAGATGTAGTTGGCATCGGCGCCGAAGGTCTCGCGCAGCTTGTCGATCTGGCCGTAGCCGGCACCATGACCGATCAGCGCGCCCCACTTCAGGCCGAGCTCGCGCGCCTGACGCAGGAAAAGGGTGATGTCGGGATTGTAACCGGTGTGCAGGATGACGTCCGGGCGCTCGCGGCGCAGCTTGGTGACCAGGCTGGAGAGGTCGGGTGCGGTCGCGGCATAGCCTTCCTTCAGCACGATGTTCATGCCGAGTTCCTTGCACTTCGCCTCATTGCCCGAGGCGACGCCGGCACCGTAGGGACCATCCTCATAGATGATGGCGACGCGCACATCCTTCGGATCCTTGCCCAGCTTCGCCTTCGCATTCTCATGGGTGAAGGTGCAGGAGGCCGCGCCGAACTGGTCGGAATGGACCTGAGCGCGGAAGGCATATTGCAGGTTCTTGCCCTTGAACACGGAAGAGGCGACGCAGACATTCGCCCACATGAACTTCTTCAGCTGATCGACGCGCTGGGCCATCGGCACGCAGTGCGCGCTGGAGAACACGCCCATGATGACATCGACCTTTTCCTGCTCCAGCAGGCGGGTCATCTCGTTGATCGCCACCTCGGCCTTGGACTGCGCATCGGCGTAGGTCGCCACGATCTTGTGGCCCTCGACACCGCCGCGCTCATTGATGATGTCGATGGCCGACTTGGTGCCGATCGCGGCGGCCTGCGACCCGCCGGCCGCGAACGGGCCAGTATAGTCGAAGATCACGCCGATCTTGATGTCGGCCTGGGCCGGTGCGGCGACGAACAGCGCGGCTGCCGCTGCGGCACCCGCGCAATATGCCTTTATCCCTTTGAGCTGGGTCATTGTGAGTCCTCCCATGTTGCGACCCATTTTCGGGTTCGCTTATTTAGTTTATGCGCAACATGTTCCCGGCGGCGACAAGACTTGTCAACGGCCAATACAGACGAGCGACGGCAAGATCGCCTTCCATGCGTCATAAAGCGCGTTGATCGCCTCTTGCCGGACATTGGCTTTCGCCTATACTCCCGGCCCACTTCCGCATCCCCCTAATCTACGTCAGAAGGCGCGTTTCCCATGGCGGACAAGAAAATCAAGAAGGTCGTGCTGGCCTATTCCGGCGGCCTTGATACCTCGGTGATCCTGCGCTGGCTGCAGGATGCCTATAATTGCGAGGTGGTGACCTTCACCGCCGATCTCGGCCAGGGCGAGGAACTGGAGCCTGCCCGCAAGAAGGCCGAGATGATGGGCGTGAAGGAAATCTTCATCGACGATCTGCGCGAGGAATTCGTGCGCGACTTCGTCTTCCCGATGTTCCGCGCCAATGCCCTTTACGAAGGGCTCTACCTGCTCGGCACCTCGATCGCCCGGCCGCTGATCTCCAAGCGCCAGATCGAGATCGCCGAACAGGTCGGCGCCGATGCAGTCGCCCACGGCGCCACCGGCAAGGGCAACGACCAGGTGCGCTTCGAGCTTTCCTATTATGCGCTGAAGCCGGACATCAAGGTAATCGCCCCCTGGCGTGAATGGGACCTGAACTCCCGCACCAAGCTGATCGACTATGCCGAGAAGAACCAGATTCCCATCGCCAAGGACAAGCGCGGCGAGGCGCCCTTCTCGGTCGATGCGAACCTGCTGCACATCTCGGCCGAGGGCAAGGTTCTGGAAGACCCGTGGCAGGAAGCGCCTGACTACGTCTATTCCCGCACCGTCGACCCGGAAAAGGCCCCGGACCAGCCGACCTATATCGAGGTCGAGTTCGAGAAGGGCGACGCGGTTGCCGTCGATGGCGTGAAGATGAGCCCGGCCGAGCTGCTGACCAAGCTGAACGAGCTGGGCGGCAAGAACGGAATCGGCCGCCTCGATCTGGTCGAGAACCGCTATGTCGGCATGAAGTCGCGCGGCATCTACGAGACGCCGGGCGGCACCATCCTGCTGGCGGCCCATCGCGGCATCGAGCAGATCACGCTGGATCGCGGCCAGGCGCATCTGAAGGACGAGCTGATGCCGCGCTATGCCGAGCTGATCTACAATGGCTACTGGTTCTCGCCGGAGCGCGAGATGATCCAGGCCGCCATCGACGCCTCGCAGAAATATGTCAGCGGCACCGTCCGGCTGAAGCTCTACAAGGGCAATGTCGATGTGGTCGGGCGCAAGTCGCCGCACAGCCTGTACAGCGCCGCGCATGTCACCTTCGAGGAAGACACGGTCTATGACCAGCGCGACGCCCAGGGCTTCATCAAGCTGAACGCGTTGCGCCTGCGCCTCGCCAAGAACGCCCGCGGCTGACCATGAAAGGCAGGCCCGGCATTCTCTTACCGACGGGAAGCCGGGCCCGCCATTTCACGATGGCAGGCCGGATCGGCCAGCCATTGGATAGACGGGCTATGGGGCGCTGACACCCATGTATCGCGCCGACATCATCGATCTCAGCCATATACAGGACCCGCGCCTGGCGCGGCTTGCCGATTATTGGCAGAGCAAGCGCGGTGACAGGCCGATCCCCTACCGCGCCGATATCGACCCGGTAGATTTCCCGAGGCTGCTGCCCAATGTCTGGCTGGTGCAGTACGAGGCGGCGCCGGACCGGTTCCTCTACCGGCTGTCCGGCGAGGAAATCCGGCGGGTGCATCCCGGCATCTCCTTCGGGCGCTATATCGATGAATTCCTTTCGCCGCAGGCGCTGGCCCGCATCCAGCCCTTTTACCGCGAGGTGCTGGGCCTTGATGGCGGCGCACCGACGATCCTGCATATGCACGGCTTCGTCTATCGGATGAGCGAATACGGCCTGTCCGCGACCGGCGAAAGGCTGGTCCTGCCGCTGCTGGATGGGGAGGGCGCACCGCGCTTCATCTTCGGCGCTACGCTCTACCGTTTCGACCCCGTGCCGCGGAATGCTCCGGACGGCGACCCGCCGGTCACCCGCACGGCGGTGCCCATAGTTTAATGCAGCAGCGCCACCCCGGCGAAATAGGGGTGCCCCAGCATCAGCAGCAGAAACACGGCCAGCGCGATGCCAAGGCGCCGCCAGCCAATGCCCGGCCAGTCGAACCGCGCGCGCCCTTCCAGAATGGCCATAAAGGGGATGATGGAGGTGGTCATCGCCAGCGGGCCCCATTTCGCGCCCATCTTCCGCGCCCGCTTGGAATCGACCGCCAGCATGCCGCCGAAGGCCAGGATGGCGAGCGCGCCGAACAGCACGATGCTGGCCTGATCGCCATTCGCCAGCAGATGCACCAGCGCCCACAGGCCAATGCCCCACATCACCGGATGCCGGGTGACACGGAAGATGCCGGGCGCAGGGTCGGGCGCCTCGAAGGCGCGCTCTCCGCCGACTGCCGTCGGGTTCGGGGTGAGGTAGCCCAGCACCACCAGCAGCACGGAGAACGGCATGATGGTGAAGACGACATGCCGGGTCCAGGGGGCCGGATACCAGACATCGGCATAGGGCGCGTTGCCATAGGCAGCCAGCATCCAGACGAACAGCACCGTCGAGATGCCGGAATAGGCGATCATGAAGCCAACTTCGCCAATGGCCCGCACCACGCCCGCGCGCACCGGCTGGCTGGCCAGCAGGAAATGGGCGGCGACGAAGGTCACGGCAGCGACGAAAAGAGAGTCGATCGATCCGGTCATGGCACGGACTATACTGGAATCATGTTACGGCGGCGACAGGAGGAAGCGGCATGACCGAAGCGAAGGATCTGCGGGGGCAATTGCGCGCGGAAATCCTGGCCCTGACGGCGGCACGCGGGCCGGGCAAGTCGATATGCCCGTCGGAGGCGGCGCGGGCGGTGCGCCCGGAGGACTGGAACCGCTTCATGACGGAGACACGGCGCGTCGCCGTCCAGATGGCCGAGGCCGGGGAGATCGAGATCCTGCGCAAGGGCAAGCCGATAGCGCCCGACGAGGTGCGTGGCGTCATCCGCTTGCGCCGGCCCGTTACTGGCCTTTGAATTCCACCCAACGATGCTAATCTATAGGCCATGAGCAAGGGTACGGACGATATGCGGCAACCCCGCCATCGCGTTTCAACGACGGCGCTGGTGCAGTTCTCCGTGTTTCTGGTCTTTGCCGTGATCGGGCTGTTCGCCCTGCCTTATGCAGCGGAAAGCGCGTTGCTGCAGCAGCTCTGGGTCGCGTTCTGCGCGACCGCAGGCTTCTAGGCTTTAGGCTTACGCTTTACCTCAGTGACCGGCGGACGGCTTGGCGCCCGGCTTCATCTGGAAGCGGCGGCCGCAATAGGGGCAATCGACCTTGCCGTCGGCCCCCAGATTGAGAAAGACCCGCGGATGGCCCAGCGCACCGCCGCCGCCATCGCAGGCCACGCGCGTTTCCGTTACGTCGATGGTCTCGACAGGCTGCATGGTCGTCGCCATGTTCATGTTCCGCCTACTCCGAGGCCTGGCTAAGGCCCGATGATTTGCCCATTCGCTCGGCGGATGATACCCATTGCCGCCCCGCGATCAACTGTCGAGTGGTTCCATGACGGCTTTCGCCGACCGCAACACCCCTGTCCAGCCCGAAAACGCCATCGAAATATCGGGCCTCACCAAGCTCTACCGCGGCAAATCCGGCGAGAAGCTGGCGCTCGACCATGTCGATCTCGCGGTGCCGCGCGGCAGCCTTTTCGCCCTGCTGGGGCCGAACGGCGCGGGCAAATCGACGCTGATCAACATCCTGGCCGGGCTGGTGCGCAAGACCGAGGGCAGCGCGCGCATCTGGGGCATCGATATCGACGCCCATCCTCGCCAGGCCGCCAGCGCCATCGGGGTGGTGCCGCAGGAGCTGAACCTCGACGCCTTCTTCACCGCGCGCGAGGCACTGGACATCCAGGCCGGCATGTATGGCGTGCCGAAATCCGAGCGCCGCACCGACGAGATCCTGGCCCGCATCGGCCTGACCGACAAGGCGGACGCCTATGCGCGCAGCCTGTCGGGTGGCATGCGCCGGCGGCTGCTGGTCGGCAAGGCGATGGTGCACAACCCGCCGGTGCTGGTGCTGGACGAACCGACTGCCGGCGTCGATATCGAGCTGCGCCAGCAGCTGTGGAACGAGGTGCGCAAGCTGAACCGCGAAGGGGTGACGGTGGTCATCACCACGCATTATCTGGAAGAGGCCGAGGAGCTGTGCGACCGCATCGCCATCATCAATCATGGCAAGCTGGTCGCCTGCGAGAGCAAGGAGACGCTGCTGCGCCGGATCGACGGCAAGACGCTGAAGATCAGCCTGGCCGAACCGGTCGCGGCGGTCCCGCCGGCGCTCAGCCCGTTCGAGCCGGAACTGCAGCAAGGCGGCCGGCTGCTGGTCCTGCAGTACCGCCCGAGCCGCACCCGCATCGGCGATATCCTCGACGCGCTGGCCGCCAGCAGACTGTCCGTCGCCGACCTCTCCACCGAGGAGACCGACCTTGAGGATATTTTCTTGCAGCTAACTGCCAGCGGGCAGGACCGGCAGCGCAAGCCGGCCACGGCGGCATAAGGGGCCAGGAGGCCAGGATGCCAGGGCGGCGGCGCATCATGCGGGCATCGGCGCTGCTCCTGCTGTTTGCGCTGGGGCTGGGCGTGATGGCGCCGGGCTGCATCCCCGCCATCGGCATCCCGCCCTCCGATATGGTCCAGGCGACGCCGGCCCTGCTGTCGCTGCCCGAACCCGCCAGCGGCACGAAGCACACGCTGGCGCCGCCGCATACGCTGCCCGTCGCCGAGACGCATGGCGCGGCCCGAATGTCCGACGGGGTGGAACTGCCCTATGTGCAGTGGCGGCCGACCCTCCGCCCGGTCGAAGGCGTGATCGTGGCGCTGCATGGCTTCAACGATTACCGCAATGCCTTCGCCGCTGCCGGGCCGCTGCTGGCGGCATCCGGCCAGGCGGTCTTTGCCTATGACCAGCGCGGCTTCGGCCTGAATCCGCATCCCGGCAGCTGGAGCGGAGTCGGGCGCATGACCGCCGACCTGTCGCAGATGACGAAGCTGGTGCGCGCGCAATATCCGGGCAGGCCGGTCACGCTGCTGGGGGTGAGCATGGGCGGCGCCGTCGTGCTGTCCGCGCTGGCCCAGCCGATCCCGCCATCGGCAGACCGCGCCGTGCTCGTCGCGCCAGCCGTCTGGGGCCGCGCCACCATGCCGTTCTATCAGCGGGCAGCCCTCTGGCTGGGCGCGCATACCGTGCCCTGGATGACCCTCACCGGGCGCGGGCTGAAACGCTGGGCCTCCGACCATCTCGACATGCTGCGCCGGCTGGGCCGCGACCCGCTGGTGGTGAAGGAGACGCGGATCGAGGCGATCTGGGGTCTGGTGAACCTGATGGACGCAGCACTGGAGGCCGGCCCGCCTGCCAGCGTTCCCAGCCTCATCCTCTATGGACGGCACGACCAGATCGTCCCGGCCGGGCCGCTGTGCCGGCTGCTCGACCGCGACTGGGCGCAGGTGCCGCAGCAGCCGCGCATGGCGCTCTATCCCGAGGGCTGGCACATGCTGCTGCGCGACCTGAACGGCCCTCTCGTGCTGCGCGATATCCTGGCTTGGCTGGACGATGCGAAGGCGCCGCTACCCTCCGGCAGCGAGGCGCCCGGCGCCTGGCCGGACGGTCTGTGCGGCCCGAAGCGGCTTGCCGCGCCGGCTTCGTGACCAGAACCGCGCTTCCCTATTTGCATCGCCCCGCGGTTTCGCCTATGGTGCGCCTCGCAAAACGATGGCCGCCCGCGCTTCGCCCTGTGCTTCGCGAGGCCGGCACCGGATGCACCCGTAGCTCAGCTGGATAGAGTGCTGCCCTCCGAAGGCAGAGGCCGCAGGTTCGAATCCTGCCGGGTGCGCCATTTTCCCCGTCATTCAGACCATAACGGCAAACTGGCTGACCAGAGCGTTGCCCAGGACGCGCGCTTCATGGCGCCCGGCCCTGGGCAACCGGCACTGACAGGCTTCAGCCAGCCTTTAATCCCGCTGCTGCCAGGGCGGCTTCGATCGCGGCGGCCTCGCTTTCATGCTCCTGGCTGCTGCGCATCGGGTACACGCCCTTGTAGCAGATGAAATAAGCGAGCGTCAGGCCGGGCTGCCGGTTCTCATGCGCCTCCCCGCCGCCCATTTCGCCGATGGATTGCGGCGCCATACTGCCATCCGGATCGGCATTGGAAAAAAGCCGCTGCCCCGGGCTGTAGGCCAGGGCGACGCCGTGCTGCGGGCCCGGCAACAGATCGCCCGGATCCGGCGGAACATAGCCGGTATAGCTGTGCGAATGCGGCGGCAGCTCGTTCGTCTGCAGCGTAACGCTCGCGTCGCCTGCCGTCTGGCCCAGCGTCCGGTTGCTGAGGCCCGGCCCCTGGCCAATACCCATCACCGCCATGGAACCCAGATTGGGGATGCCGAATGTCTTGTCATTGACGCTGCCGCCGAAATTCCAGCCCAGTATCGTGAAAAGCAGCACATAGGGATCATCGTTCGACGCTGGCATTGGCAGCAGACGGCCATCGCAGGGCAACCAGCCATCCGGCGTGAAGGGCAGACAGGCAAGACGGACTTCCCCGACATAGGCGTCGTCAAGCGACCCGAAGACCTTGCACACGACATCGCCGTCATAGCGCTCAGGGAAATTTCCATTCTGCGCCTGGATGTAGTTCAGCGCCATGGTCGGCATCATATTCTCATGTGCGTCGGCGGTATTGCCGCCGCTGCCGCCGACTGTTGCCAGAAAGCCCGGATCGAACAGTGTCGGCGTGGAGCTAGAGTTTGGCCAGGCGTAGGGGCCAGCGATGCCGGCACTGTTCTGCGCCGCCCACATATAACGGTTCGGATTACTGAAATAGGCGGCACTGCCCCCCGCAAAGGCATCATGCGTATGGTTGGGCATCTGCGGCAGGGTCAGCGACACTGTTTCTGAACCGCCGGTATCGCCAAAATTGCGCGGCGAGAGACCCGGCCCCTGCCCCTGGCCAATCGGCACGCGGCCACGCAGGTCCGGCGCCAGGAATATCTGATAGGGTTCGGGCTGGGTGCCATCGCAGATTTCCCAGCCTCTCGGCGCCCAACTACCGGCGAACAGCCGGATTTCGCCATTGTAGCATTCGATCTGGGGTGAATCGCCAGGCGCGCTCATGAGGCTTCTCCTTCGTTTTCCGATGTGGCCTGCCTGGTCGGAAAGGCGCCCTGGTAGCAGATGCAGGCATTCAGCACGAGAAAGGGCTGCATATTGTCATGCGGCTGGCCATAGCCGGCAAAGCCCACCATCTGGGTGCTGAGTGGGACCGTGCTGCCCCCGCCGTAAAGATTGAAGGTCGTGCCGGCAGGGATTGCCCCATTCGCCGTCAGCCGGTTACCAGCGGCACTGACCGACCTGGCATCGTGGCTGTGCGTCGGCATCTGCTTTTCAGAGAGCAGAACACTCTCGAAACCGAAAAGCGTTCCCAGATACTGGGGCGGATTGTTGTTAATCCCCGCAATGGTACGCCCCCGCAAATCCGGCAGAGCGAAGGTGGTACGCCCGTCTCCGCCGAAATAGTTACCGATAAGGACAAACAAGGCTTGCGTGTCCTCGTTGATGGTCAATTTGCGGCCATCGCAGATCGCCCATCCCTGGACCTCATAGTCAAAGGGAAACCACCTTACTTCACCGATATAAGAAGTCATGCCCCGCCTCCACAGTACAAATTTATTACAATTCTGTCAGAATTGGTCAGATTTGATAGAATTCGTAAGTTTTATATTTCAGTTGCTTTGTTCGATCTAAGTATTATTTTGATGATCGTCAAATAGACATGCCTGGATTCACTAGATTGATTGAGGGTAGAGTGGTGGGCAGCCTGATTTTCGTCGATTCGCGCGTTCCGCAGACCGAAACCCTGCAGCGGCATCTGCCGCATGGCGCGCTGGTGTCGCGGATTGGCGCGCAGGAAGACGCGCTAGCTCATATCGCGAACCGGATATCTGGTGAGGCGGGCATTGAAGATCTGCTGCTGGTCGCGCATGGCGCGCCGGGCGCGCTGTATCTGGGCGCGACGCCGCTGACAGCAGACCTGCTTGACACGCGCACCGATGCGCTGGCCGCCATCGGCGCCGCTCTGGCGCCGGACGGGCTGATCTCTCTCTATGGCTGCCGTGTCGCGGCGGGTGCGGCGGGTGAGGCCCTGCTGGACCGGCTGGAGGCGCTGACCGGGCGTGCGGTTGCCGCCACGGACAGCCTCGTCGGCCATGCTGACCTCGGCGGTGACTGGACGCTGTTCCGCCGTGATCTCGCGCAGCCCGTGCCGATGCCCTTCGCCGCCGGACTGGCCGGCGAGTTCCGCGCCGTACTGGTGACGCATGATTTTGAAGGGGAAAGCACGAGCGGAAGCAGCCCCAGCATCACCGTCACAGACGATGGCGTAGCGATGCTGTATACAGCTGGAAACCTTTCTAATAATGAAAATTTCACCATCGGCGATTATATTTATATCGACGATATATTTGATCCAGGTGATCAGGGATTTTCTTTAACGATATCTCGACCGGGGAATCTTGCATTCTATGTTACATCATTGAAAATAAGCGCTAATGATTACGGAACCCCGACAATTGTGTTGCTGGATTCCAGTGGCGATCCAATAGATGGAAGCAGTAAAAATATCGACAACATTACAAATGGGGACGTCACTGATCCAGGGAATTTCAAGACATATACATTCAGCAATGCCGAGGCATATGGAATTAAAATTTCCACTGCCCCAGGTGGCAACGGCGCTGAACTTGCCCTCGACGACTTTATCTTCCAGACCAGCCTGAACGCGGCGCCAACCGTTACCGGCACGCCAGCCACGATCACCGTCACCGAGGATACGGCGGGCACTGTCGATCTGTCGGCCCTGAGTTTCGCGGACAGCGATGGCGACACGCTGACGGTCACGCTGTCGGTGACTTCCGGCAGCTTTAGCACGCCGGTGGACGGGAGCGCTGTCGGAGCCGGGGTCACCGAAACGCTGGTCAATGCCAAGACCATCACGCTGGTTGGCAAGGCGGCAGACATCAACACCTATCTGGATACCGCATCCAACATCAACTATACGGGCGGCGCCAATATCGCCGGCAACAATGCGGCGACGATCACGGTCAGTGCCAGCGACGGCACGAACAACCTGTCCTCGAACCCGCAGGTCAAGATCAACATCACCGCGGTGAACGACGCGCCGACAATGTCGGGCGAACCGGCCACGCTGACCGTCACCGAGGATGCGGAAAGCAATGTCGATCTCTCCAGCCTCACTTTCGAGGATGTGGATGACGACCACATCACCGTCACGCTGAAGGTGGATGCCGGCAGCTTCAGTACGCTGGCAGACGGGGCGGACAGCAGTGTCACCGAGACTCTTCTGCCCGATTCGAAGACCATTACGCTGTACGGAACAGCGGGCGACATCAACTCCTACCTCGATAACGCCAGCAACATCAAATATACCGGTGCCACCAATGCCAGCGGGAATGACGCAGCGACGCTGACCATCAGCGCGACCGACGGCACGCTCGGCCTTGCAGCTGACAAGCAGGTGAAGATCAACATCACCGCCGTGAACGACGCGCCGGTGCTGGACAATTCTAAATCGCCCAGCTTCGGCACGGTAGCGGAGGATCTGCCCGCGCCGACCAATGGCAGCACGGCGAACAGCGTGACGGTATCCAGCCTGCTGACCGGGGCCGTCACCGATGCCGACAGTGGTGCTGTCGCCGGCATTGCGGTTATCGGCGTCAGCACGCAGGGTACCCTCTATTATTCGATCGATTCGGGTGCGACCTGGGCCTCGGCCGGTACACCCGGCAATTCGGACAGCCTGTTGCTGAATGGGGATGCGCTGCTCTATTTCCGGCCGAACGAGAATGTTGAAGGCGAGATCACCGATGTCCTCACCTTCCGCGCCTGGGACCAGACCAGCGGCTCGAACGGGGCGACGGCCAGCACGGCTGTAGTCAGCGGTCCGACGGCCTTTTCTTTTAATGTCGAATATGTCGCGATCAGCATCACCGGCGAGAACGACGCGCCGACGGTGACTTCCGACGCGACCGCCAGCTTTGCGGAGAATGGCACCGGCACCGCCTATACGGTGACGGGCAGCGACCCGGATACCGGC
>NZ_AMRL01000030.1 GCF_000299935.1 Oceanibaculum indicum P24
GCCGGCAGTGCCGCCGCCCAGCACCTGCTGGCGCGCCTGCTCGGTCGGCGACGGTTCCTGCGGGCGCGGCGCGCCCGGCTCCGGCGGGCGCAGCGTATATTGCGGCGGCAGGCTGAGCGGCGCACGCTTCACCACGGTGAACTCGTCCGGCGCGCGCTTGCCGAGACCCATCGCCTGCCTGGCCTCGCTGCAGCCGGCGAGCAACCCGGCGGCGACAAGAAGAACGCCCGCCGCGCGCGCCGAGGCAAGCCAGCCCCGGCTGCCTGACCGATCCGTAATGCGCACCGTCTTCATTCCTTCTCTCCCGAAGCCTGGCCCGATGCCAGGAACAGCTCATGATACAGGATCATGACGACCCCAAGGCTGATCGCCGCATCGGCGATATTGAAAGCCGGCCAATGATAACCCGAAATGTGAAAATCGAGAAAATCCACGACAGCGCCAAACCGCAGCCGGTCGATCACATTGCCCAGCGCGCCGCCGATCACCGCCCCCAGCGCCACCGCCAGCAGCGGATGCCGGGCCCGGCGCAGCCAGACGAACAGCCCGGCGGCAATCACCACCGCCACCGCCGACAGTATCCAGGGCACCCACTCCTGATGACCGGCGAACAGGCCGAAGCTGACCCCCCGGTTCCACACCGGCGTCAGGTTGAAGAAGCCGGTCAGCACGATCCGCCGCGGCGGGTCGAAGATCAGCGACAGCATCCATTCCTTCGTCGCCAGGTCGGCGACGAATATCAGCAGGGCGATGATCAATCCCAGCCGCGCAAGAGAACCGCCGGCTCGCGTCACGCGGCGGCCCCCTGGATGGTCTCAACCGCATCGGCGCAGCGCTGGCACACCGCCTCATGGCCCGGCACATGGCCAACCTCGGGCAGCTGCCGCCAGCAGCGCTCGCACTTCTCGCCGCCGGCCAGTCCCGGCACCACGGCCACGCCGGCGACATCCGGCAGGCGGAAGGCGTCCGCCGGTGCCGCGTCCGTGGTCAGGGTGGCGCCGGAGGTGATGAAGATCTCCGCCGCGTCCAGCCCCTCATAGGCCTTCACCGCCTCGCCCGAGACATGCACGGTGGGGTGCGCCTGCAGGGAGGAGCCGATGCGCTTCTGCGCGCGCTCCAGTTCCAGCGCGCCGGTGACGACACGGCGCACATCGCGCACGATCTCCCACTTCTCGGCCAGCGCCGCGTCCAGCCAGTCCACCGGGACCTCGGGGAACAGCTCCAGATGCACCGACCAGTCCTCGGACGGGTGCCGGGCAAGCCAGGCCTCCTCCATGGTGAAGGGCATCATGGGCGCCAGCCAGGTGACGACGCTGTGGAACAGCCGGTCCACGACATAGAGGGCCGCCTTGCGGCGCGGGCTGTCCGGCGCGTCGCAATAGACCGCGTCCTTGCGCACGTCGAAATAGAAGGCCGACAGATCGACCGTCATGAACTGGATCATCGCCGCGACGATGCGCTTGAAGTCATAGACGCGGTAGCTGTCGCGCACCAGCCGGTCCAGCTCCGCCAGTCGGTGCAGCATCAGGCGCTCCAGCTCCGGCATCTCGGCCAGCGGCATGGCGGTGCCGTCATAGCCGTCCAGCGTGCCCAGCATCCAGCGCACCGTGTTGCGCATCTTGCGGTAGGCATCGGTGGTGGTCTTCAGGATTTCCGGGCCGATGCGCTGATCCTCGGCATAGTCGGTGCTGACCACCCACAGGCGCAGGATATCGGCGCCGGACTGGTCGATCACATCCTGCGGGAACACCTGGTTGCCCAGCGACTTCGACATCTTGCGGCCGTCCTCGGCCATGGTGAAGCCGTGGGTGATGACCGCATCGTAGGGCGCGCGCCCGCGCGTGCCGCAGCTTTCGATGAGCGAGGAATGGAACCAGCCGCGATGCTGGTCGGTCCCTTCCAGATAGACATCCGCCGGCCATTTCAGGTCGGGCCGCTGCTCCAGCACGAAGGCATGGGTCGAGCCGGAATCGAACCAGACGTCGAGAATGTCGCGGACCTGCTCCCACGGCTCCAGATCGTTCACCAGCCCGGTGAGGAAGCGCTCCTTGGCACCCTCGGCGAACCAGGCATCCGCGCCTTCCGCCATGAAGGCATCGCGGATGCGCTGCGCAAGATCGTCACTGCCGGCGAAATCCGGGCCGGGGGCCAGCTCGCCGGTCTCCTTGTGGCGGAACACGGCGATCGGCACGCCCCAGGCGCGCTGGCGCGAGACCACCCAGTCCGGCTTGTTCTGGATCATCGAGCGCAGCCGGTTCTGCCCGCCCGCCGGATAGAAGGCGGTCTCGTCGATGGCCTTCAGCGACCGCGCGCGCAGGCTGTCGCCCTTGCCGTCGATGTCGCGGTCCATATGGATGAACCATTGCGGCGTGTTGCGGAAGATGATCGGCTTCTTGGAGCGCCAGCTGTGCGGATACTGATGCTTCAGCCGCCCCCGCGCGACCATCATGCCCGCCGCCGCCAGCGCATCGATCACAGCCTGGTTGGCATCGCCCTTCTCGCCCGTGTCGGTGATGATTCGGCGGCCCTCGAAGCCGGGCGCTTCCTTCGTGAAGAAGCCGTCATCATCCACCGTGAAGGGGATGGTGGTGTCGATGCCGCGCGCGGAAAGCTCGCGCGCATTATCCATCCAGGCCTCGAAGTCGTCCGCGCCATGGCCGGGGGCGGTGTGCACGAAGCCGGTACCGGCATCGTCGGTCACATGGTCGCCCGCCAGCAGCGGCACGTCGAACTCGTAGCCCTGACCGCGCAGCGGATGGGCGCAGATACCGCCGGCAAGCGCCTCGCCCGGTACGCCGGTCAGCCGCTCATAGCCATCGACCTTGGCCGCCTTCAGCACGCCCTCGGCCAGCGCATCGGCCAGGATCAGCTTCTGCCCCTTCGCCGCCCAGTTGCCCTCCGGCGCGTCCGTCACCTCATAGAGGCCGTAGGAGATGCGATCCGAATAGCAGATCGCCCGGTTGCCCGGCATGGTCCAGGGGGTGGTGGTCCAGATCACCACGCTGGCGCCGTCCAGCGCCGGGTCGCCCGCCTTCACGACGGGGAAACGCACGAAGATCGTATCCGACTGGTAGTCGTGATACTCGATCTCAGCCTCGGCCAGCGCGGTCTTCTCGACGACCGACCACATGACCGGCTTGGAGCCGCGATAGAGCTGGCCGGTGCGCGCGAATTTCTGCAGCTCGGCGGCGATGATCGCCTCGGCCTCATAGGCCATGGTGAGGTAGGGGCGGTCCCAGTCGCCCTCGACGCCCAGCCGGCGGAACTCCTCGGACTGGATGGCGACCCATTTTTCCGCATAGCGCCGGCATTCGGCGCGGAAATCGTTGATCGGCACCTCGTCCTTGTTGCGGCCGGCGGCGCGGTATTCCTCCTCCACCTTCCATTCGATGGGCAGGCCGTGGCAGTCCCAGCCGGGGACGTAGTTGGAATCCTTGCCCAGCATCTGCTGCGAGCGGGTGACCACATCCTTCAGCGTCTTGTTCAGCGCGTGGCCGATATGCAGATGGCCGTTGGCATAAGGCGGGCCGTCATGCAGCACGAACAGCGGCCGGCCCTTGGCAACTTCCCGCATCTTCCGGTACAGGCCGATCTTCTGCCAGCGCTCGATCAGGCGTGGCTCCATCTGCGGCAGGCCCGCGCGCATCGGGAAATCGGTCTTCGGCAGAAAGACGGTCGCTTTGTAATCAACGCTCATCGAACGAACTCTTGGCAATCGAGAGGGGATATCCCCGAAAATCGTGACGCGCCGGCCCGTGTGGTGCCTCAGCTTGCGCCGGCGGCAGAACCGCGCGGCCGTGCGGCAGCAAGCATTTCCCGCACCACGCGGCAGTCGAGGGCGATTTGTGCCTGCAAAGCGTCCAGCCCGTCAAACTTCTTCTCCGGCCGCACATAATCGACCAGCCGGACGCTGATCCGCCGGCCATAGAGGTCGCCGGTGAAGTCCAGCAGATGCACCTCCATCAGGTCGCCGCGATCGGCCACCGTCGGGCGGATGCCGAAATTGGCCGCCCCGGCATGCCAGGGGCCATGACCATCGATCTGCGCCTCCACCGCATAGATGCCGCGCGCCGGGTGTAGCACCTTGCCAAGCCGGAAATTCGCCGTCGGATAGCCGATGGTGCGGCCGATCTGGTCGCCGCGCTCCACCACGCCCTGCAGCGTCCAGTAGCGGTCCAGCAGCGCCGCCGCCTCGGCCGGCTTGCCCTCGGCCAGCAGCGCGCGGATACGGCTGGACGAACAGACCCCGCCATCCGGGGCCGGCACCGGCGCCAGCGTTGTCACGCCGAAGCCATGGCGCCCGCCCAGCTCGCGCAGCAGCGCCACATCACCGCCGCGCTTGTGGCCGAAATGGAAATCCTCGCCCACCACCACATGGGAGACGCCGAACTTGCGCACCAGGATTTCCGCGACGAACTCCGCCGCCGGCAGCAGCGACAGCGCCCGGTCGAAGCTCTGCACATAGGTGGCGTCCAGCCCGGTGGCAGCCAGCAGCGCCAGCTTTTCCTCCGGCCCGTACAGCAGGAAGGGGGCGGCGTCCGGCTGGAACAGCAGGCGGGGATGCGGCTCGAAGGTCAGCGCGGCGGACGGGCAGCCGCGTTCGGCGGCGATGGCGCGTGCACGGTCAATCAGCGCACGGTGCCCCAGATGCACCCCGTCCATATTGCCGATGGCGATGGCGGCGCCGCGTTCGGCCGCCGGAATCGCCGCGAGATCGCGCCAGATGCGCATGGCCCTGCCCGTTATGTTGCACGAAAGCGGCCTGTAAGCTGGCCAATCTGGCCGGCAAGATCAACAGACTCTTATGCGGATGGGCGATTTCCAGCCGATTTGCCGCACCAAAGGGCGCTTGTCATGCCCGGCAAGACAGGAAGGGAGAAACCTAATCCGCGGCCTCGGCACGGGCGGGGACCATCACCGTCGCCTCGCCATCCAGCACCGCCTTGTTACCGACATGGCAGATGGTTTCCAGAACCACCCGGTTCTTGTCGGGGAAGATGTCCTTCACCGTCACGCGGGCGGTCACCGTATCGCCGATGCGCACCGGCGCCTTGAAGGCCAGCGTCTGGTTGAGGTAGATGCAGCCCGGCCCCGGCAGCTTCGTGCCCAGCACGGTGGATATCAGACTCGCCGACAGCAGGCCATGGGCGATACGGCCGCGAAACACGGTCTGGCCAGCATATTGCTCGTCCAGATGCACCGGGTTGGTATCGCCGGAGATACCAGCGAACAGCACAATATCGGCCTCGGTCACCGTCTTGCTGAAACTCGCGGTCTGGCCGACCGCCAGCTCGTCGATATAGGCGCCGCGCCTTTCCTCAAGCGACATCGGACTCCCCATTGCTGCAATGCACAATGGGACGGGACTATACGGCCAAATCCGGCCCTCCACAAGCGAGCGCTAAAGCAAACCCGCATCCACGAAAAAGGCGCCGCAAGCGGCGCCTTTCCCGATATTCCCTGCGCAGAAGCTTACAGCTTCGCCAGGATGCTCTCGGCGCTGGAGACCTGGAAGGCGCCCGGCTCCTCGACCTCAAGTCGGGTGACCTTGCCGTCATCCACGATCATGGCGTAGCGCTGCGAGCGCACGCCCATGCCACGCGCGGTCAGGTCCAGCTCCAGCCCGACCGCCTTGGTGAAGGCAGCGCTGCCGTCGGCCAGCATGACGACCTTGCCGTCGCTCTTCTGGTCCTTGGCCCAGGCGTCCATGACGAAGGCATCGTTCACCGACAGGCAGGCGATGGTATCCACACCCTTGCCCTTCAGATCGGCGGCCTTCTCGACGAAGCCCGGCACATGCTTGGCCGAGCAGGTCGGGGTGAAGGCGCCCGGCAGGGCGAACAGCACGACCTTCTTGCCCTTGAAGAAATCGTCGGTGGACACCTCGTTGATGCCGTCGGCGGTCTTCACCTGCAGCGTCACGGACGGAATCTTGTCGCCAACCTTGATCGTCATCGGACGTCATCCCTTCTCTGGATTTTCAGCGTTGCGCGGCGGAAATGCGGAACCTCGCCGGCTTTCGTGGCAGACTATAACGCAACGCCCGGCTAAATCCAGACGTGGCAGGCCATAGCCAGGACGTGATTTACCTGACCGCCGCCCCCAAATATAGTGACGATATTCTGACGCCTGCGATGAGATGCCGATGAGCTTCGACGACAGGAACAATCCGGGGGACGACCCGCACGGCGATGATGGCTACCTGACGGGCAAGCTGCTGATCGCCATGCCGACGATGCGCGACCCGCGCTTCGCCCGGTCGGTCATCTATCTGTGCGCCCATAATGAAGAGGGTGCCATGGGGCTGGTGGTGAACCGGCTGATCGGCACGCTGACCTTTACCGACCTGATGGCGCAGCTGAACCTCTCTGCCCCAATGGCCGAGCCGGAGAAGAAGATCCATTTCGGCGGGCCGGTGGAGACCAGCCGGGGTTTCGTGCTGCACAGCGCGGAATACCAGCAGGAAGAGACCATGCTGGTCGATAATGGCTTCGGGCTGACCGCGACTATCGACATCTTGCGCGCCATCGCCAATGGCGGCGGCCCCAGCCGCTCGCTGCTGGCGCTGGGCTATGCCGGCTGGGGGCCGGGGCAGCTCGATACCGAAATCCAGGAAAATGGCTGGCTCAGCGTCGATGCCGATGCCGCGCTGGTGTTCGATGAAGGTGATCTCGACCATAAATGGGAGCGCGCCATGGCGAAGATCGGCGTCGAACCCAGCATGTTGTCGGGCGAGGCCGGCAGGGCGTAGAGGCTGGGCGTAAAGGCTGGACTTAAAGCCGGTCCCGCAGGTCTTCGCGCAGGATAGCGAACAGCAGATGGTCCTGCCAGGCGCCGTCGATCTTCAGATAACCACGCGCCAGCCCTTCGCGGCTGAACCCGGCCTTTTCCAGCACCCGCCGGCTGGACTCATTATGTACCAGGCAGGCCGCCTCCACCCGGTGCAGCCCCAGCGTGCCGAAGGCGAAGCGCAGGCCAAGCCGCACCGCCTCCGTCATATAGCCCTGGCCGGCGAAGGGCACGCCCATCCAGTAGCCGTAGCTGCCGCACTGCGCCACGCCGCGCCGCACATTGCCCAGCGTGATACCGCCCAGCAGCTGGTCGTCATCCTTGCGGAACAGGAAGAAGGCGTAGCCCTCGTCGCGCTCCCACTCCTCGGCATAGCGCTGCAGGCGGCGGCGATAGGAGGCCCGGCTCAGCGCATCGCCGGCCCAGGTCGGCTCCCAGGGGGTCAGGAAATCGCGGCTGAGCGCGCGCAATTCCGCCCATTGCCGCCAGTCGCGCCGACGCGGCGGGCGCAGGTAGAGCCGCTCGCCCCAGAGGGCGGTTTCCGGCGTCGAGGGCGTCAGAAATGTCAGAACCACACGCTATAATGACATTGCCACGCGACCGGGGTAAAGCACCCGGTACGGTCATCCCCGGCGCAATAAGAGTCTTTTCCGCGCCTTTCGCACCGATCCGCCGTTGACAGAAGGGGGTGCGGTCCGTATGTTCCCGGCCTCTTTCCATTCGACATACGAGGATTGCGGCGATGAAGATCGTCAATTCGCTGAAGTCGATCAAGCAGCGCGACAAGAACTGCCGCATCGTGCGTCGTCGTGGTCGCCTGTATGTGATCAACAAAAAGAATCCCCGCTTCAAGGCCCGCCAGGGTTAAGTCCCAGGGGCTGAGTCGCGGTTTCTACCGCTATTCGTAAAACCGCCGGCGCCGCAAGGCCCGGCGGTTTTCGTTTGCGTGGGTTTTGGACTGCTCCCTCTTCCCTTGCGTGAGAGGGTAAGAAAATACTCGCCCTCTCCAACCGTCACCCCCGCACTTGTTGCGGGGGTCCAGGCCTCGGCTCGCTGGATATCCGCCGAGCAGGCTAAAGCCTGGATTCCCGGGACAAGCCCGGGAATGGCGACGGAGAAATGAGGCGGCACGGTAAGCCATTATTCTTCCCACCTCCCCATTGCCCCCGGCTGCGCCTGGCTGTATGCAGGATGACAAATAAAGGCCCAACTGGTATTACCAATATGGGTTGAGGGAGGACAGAAATGCAGATGCCGGAGCCGGACAAGGCAACCCTGGCCCGCCGGGGCGAGATCGTCGCCGCGCTGCGTTCTATCGTGCCCGGTGGGAAGATGGGGGGCGAAGGCGTGATCGACGCACCCGAGGAGATGAAGGCCTACGAGAGCGACGGTCTGACCGCCTACCGCACCCTGCCGATGATCGTCGTGCTGCCGGAGACCACGGAACAGGTCTCTGCCGTGCTGCGCTACTGCCACGAGAACAAGGTGAAGGTGGTGCCGCGCGGGGCCGGCACCTCGCTGTCCGGGGGGGCGCTGCCGCTGGCCGATGGCGTACTGCTGGGCATGGGCAAGTTCAACCGCGTGCTCGACATCGATTACGATAATCGCTGCGCCGTGGTGCAGCCGGGCGTCACCAACCTGGGCATCACCACCGCCGTGCAGGAGAAGGGCTTCTACTACGCCCCCGATCCGTCGAGCCAGATCGCCTGCACCATCGGCGGCAATGTGGCGGAGAACTCCGGCGGCGTGCACTGCCTGAAATACGGCCTGACCACCAACAATGTGCTGGGTGTGAAGATGGTGCTGATCGACGGCACGGTGGTGCGCATCGGCGGCCGGCACCTGGATGCGGAAGGCTATGACCTGCTGGGCGCGGTCATCGGCTCCGAAGGACTGCTCGGCGTGGTGACGGAAGTGGCCGTGCGCATCCTGCAGAAGCCGGCCACCGCGCGCGCCGTGCTGCTGGGCTTCCCGACCAGCGAGAGTGCCGGCAACTGCGTCGGCGCCATCATCGCGGCGGGCATCATCCCCGGCGGCATGGAGATGATGGACCGGCCGGCGATCCATGCAGCGGAGGATTTCGTGCATGCGGGATATCCGCGCGATGTCGAGGCGCTGCTGATCGTCGAACTGGACGGGCCGGAGGTCGAGGTCGATCACCTGATCGCACGGGTGGCGGAGATCGCCGCCGCCAATGGCGCGGTCTATAACCGGGTCAGCGAGAGCGAGGCCGAACGGCTGAATTTCTGGGCCGGACGCAAGGCCGCCTTCCCCGCCGTGGGGCGTATCTCGCCGGATTATTACTGCATGGACGGCACCATCCCGCGCGGCCGCCTGCCCGAGGTGCTGGCGCGCATGACCGAGCTGTCGAACCAGTACGGGCTGCGCGTCGCCAATGTGTTCCATGCCGGCGACGGCAATCTGCACCCGCTGATCCTGTACGACGCCAACAAGCCGGGCGAGCTGGAAAAGGCGGAGGAATTCGGCAGCGACATCCTGCGCCTCTGTGTCGAGGTCGGCGGCGTGCTGACCGGCGAGCATGGCGTCGGCGTGGAAAAGCGCGACCTGATGCCCGCCATGTTCAGCGAGGTGGATCTGGCGCAGCAGCAGCGGCTGAAATGTGCCTTCGATCCGGACGGGCTGCTGAACCCCGGCAAGGTGTTCCCGCAGCTCCATCGCTGCGCCGAGCTGGGCCGCATGCATATCCATCGCGGCCAGGTGCCGTTCCCCGACCTTCCGCGCTTCTGAGTCCGCCGATGACCGAGACATTGCGCCCCGAAACGCTGGAGCAGCTGCGCGACGCCGTCGCCTGGGCGGTCGCCGAGGAACAGCCACTGGAGATCGTCGCACGCGGCACGAAGCGCGGCCTTGGCCGCCCGGTGCAGGCCAGCCATACGCTGGACACCTCCGCCCTTTCCGGCATCACGCTCTATGAGCCGGAGGAACTGGTGATGAGCGCGCGTGCCGGCACGCCTCTCGCCGAGATCGAGGCGGCGCTGGCCGAGAAGAACCAGCAGCTGGCCTTCGAGCCCGGCGACTGGGGGCCGCTGCTGGGCCAGCCCGCGAAGGCCGGCAGCATCGCCGGCATCTTCGCCTGCAACATCGCCGGGCCACGCCGCCTGAAATCGGGCGCGGCGCGCGACCATGTGCTGGGCTTCCACGGCGTCAGCGGGCGCGGCGAGATCTACAAGGCCGGCGGCCGGGTGGTGAAGAACGTCACTGGCTACGACCTGCCGAAGCTGTTCTGCTCCTCTCACGGCACGCTGACTGTAGCCTCGGAGCTGACCTTCAAGGTGCTGCCGGCGCCGGAGAAGACCTACAGCGTGCTGGTGCTGGGCCTCGATGGCGACGCCGCCACGCGCGCCATGGCGCTAGCCATGACCAGCCCGCACGAGGTGGCCAGCGCAGCACACCTGCCCGCCGATGTCGCGGGCGATTCCGCCGTCTCCTACCTGCGCGAAGCCGGCGCGTCGGTTACCGCGATCCGCGTCGAGGGGCCGGGCCCGTCGGTCGAGCATCGCTGCCGGGAGCTGCGCGCGCTGCTGGAAAGCCTCGGCCCGACCGAGGAGCTGCACACGCATAATTCCAAAACTCTTTGGCGAGAACTGGCGGATGTCGCCCCCTTCGCCGCCCGGCCCGGCCTGCAGCTCTGGCGGATTTCCGTGGCGCCGATGGCAGGGGCCGGCGTTGCCGCCGCGATCCATACCGCCGTGCCGGGGGCGGTACATTATCTCGACTGGCAGGGCGGGCTAGTGTGGCTGGGTGTGCCGCCGGCGCCCGACGCCCATGCCGATGCCGTGCGCGCCGCCGTGGCCGCTTCCGGCGGCGGCCATGCCACGCTGATCCGCGCGGCGGGCGATGTGCGCGCCGCCATCGATGTGTTCCAGCCGCAGGAAGCCGGCCTTGCCGCCATCAGCCGGCGGGTGAAGGCTGCATTCGATCCGCGCGGGGTGCTGAACCCCGGCCGGCTCTATCCGGGAGTGTAAGGCCAGATGCAGACCAATTTCTCCCTGGCGCAGCTCGCCGACCCGAACATCGCCGCCGCCAACGACATACTGCGCTCCTGCGTGCATTGCGGCTTCTGCACCGCGACCTGCCCGACCTATGTGCTGCTGGGCGACGAGCTGGACAGCCCGCGCGGGCGCATCTACCTGATCAAGGATATGCTGGAGGGCGACCGCCCGGCGACGGCGCAGGTGGCGAAGCATATCGACCGCTGCCTGACCTGCCTGTCCTGCATGACCACCTGCCCGTCCGGCGTGCATTACATGCATCTGGTCGATCATGCGCGCAGCCATATCGAGAAGACCTACAGGCGGCCTTTCCTCGACCGCGCGATGCGGGCGCTGCTGGCGAACCTGCTGCCCTATCCCAACCGCTTCCGCCTGGCGCTGATCGGCGCCTGGCTGGCAAGGCCGTTGCGCCATGTCCTGACAGGACGGCTTCGGGCGATGCTGGCGCTGGCGCCGAAGGCGATCCCCAGCCCGTCGCCGGTGGACCGGCCGCAGGTCTTTCCTGCCGAAGGGACGCGCCGCAAGCGCGTGGCGTTGCTGTCCGGCTGTGCCCAGCCGGTGCTGTCGCCCGGCATCAACGAGGCAACCATCCGCCTGCTGACCCGCCATGGCTGCGAGGTCGTGGTGGCGGCGGGGGCCGGCTGCTGCGGCGCCCTGACCCACCATATGGGCCGGGAGGACAGCGCCCATGCCCTCGCCAAATCCACCATCGCCGCCTGGACCCGCGAGATCGAGGGCGCGGGGCTGGACGCCATCGTGATCAACGCCTCGGGCTGCGGCACCACGGTGAAGGATTACGGCTTCATGTTCCGCACCGACCCGGACTGGGCGGACAAGGCGGCGAAGGTCTCGGCGCTCACCAGGGATGTGACGGAGCTGATGGATGAGCTGGGCCTGACTCCCCCCTCGGTCGCGACCGGCCAGCGCGTGACCTATCACTCCGCCTGCTCCATGCAGCACGGGCAGAAGATCAAGACCCTGCCGCAGACGCTGCTGACAAAGGCCGGCTTTACCGTGACGGACGTGCCGGAAGGCCATCTCTGCTGTGGCTCGGCGGGCACCTACAACATGCTGCAGCCGGAGATCGCCACCCGCCTGCGCGACCTCAAGCTGGCGAATATCGAAAAGACACAGCCCGATATCATCGCCGCCGGCAATCTCGGCTGCATGACGCAGATCGGCAGCGGCACCGAAACCCCGATCGTCCACACCGTCGAACTGCTGGACTGGGCGACCGGCGGCCCAAAGCCGAAGTCGCTGGAACGGGATTAGGCGGGCCAGCCGCGCAACCATCTTCATTTCCGCTTTACGATAGTATGTCGGTTAATCATACTACCCTTATGAATCATCTCCTGCACCGCGCCTAAGCCATGAGGACCGCCCTGATCACCGGCGTGGCCGGTCAGGACGGGTCCTATCTCGCGGAATTCCTGCTGGAAAAAGGCTATAGGGTGCACGGCCTCGCACGGCGCATCGAAAGCGCTGCGGTCTGGCGAATCGCCCATCTGCTGCCGGGGGAAGACGATCCGGAACCCCGCTTCTTCCTGCATGAGGGCGACATTCTGGATGCCGGCTTCCTGCGCGGCCTGATCGACGAGACGCAGCCGGACGAACTCTACAATCTCGCCGGCCAGAGCCATGTCGGCCTGTCCTTCATCCAGCCAGCCCGCACCATGGCGGTGATCGCCACCGGCACGGCCACGGTGCTGGAGGCGCTGCACGTGCATTGCCGGGCCAGCGGGCGGCAAGTGCGCTTCTATCAGGCCGGCTCGTCGGAGATGTTCGGCGACTCTTCCCCGCCTCAGAATGAGGACACGGTGTTCCGCCCGCGCAGCCCCTATGGCGTGGCCAAGTTGGCCGCCCACAATGCCACGACGGTCTATCGCGACGCCTATGGGCTGTTCGCCTGCAACGGCATCCTGTTCAACCATGAAAGCCCGCGCCGCGGCGAGAATTTCGTCACCCGCAAGGTGACGCTGGCCGCTGCCCGTATCGCCGCCGGGCAGCAGAACCGGCTGGCGCTGGGCGATCTGTCGGTGCGGCGCGACTGGGGCCATGCTGCCGACTATGTCCGCGCCATGTGGCTGATGCTGCAGCAGGAGGAGCCGGAGGATTATGTCATCGCCACCGGCCAGTCGCATACCATCGGGGATTTGCTGGAGATCGCCCTCGGCCTAGCCGGGCTGGACTGGCGGCGTCATGTGGTGAGCGATCCCGCCTGCCGCCGCCCGCTGGAGGTGGATCATCTCTGCGGCGATGCCGGCAAGGCAGCGCGGCTGCTCGGCTGGCGGCCGACCGTCGGCTTCGAGGCGCTGGTCGCGGAGATGGTGGAAGCCGACCTCGCGCGCTACGGGTTGCGGCCGGCACAACCGGCCCAGCGGCTGATGACTGCCTGAGCGATGCTGCTGCCGGACAGCCGGGTCTATGTCGCCGGCCATACCGGGCTGGCCGGATCGGCGATCTGCCGCAGGCTGGAGGCGGAAGGCCATCGCAACCTCCTCCTGCGCACGCACACCGAAGTGGAATTAACTGACGAGGGCGCGGTGGAGCGCTTCTTCGACGCCGAAAAGCCCAGCCATGTGATCCTGGCTGCCGCGAAGGTCGGCGGCATCGCCGCCAATGCCGCCTTCCCGGCCGAGTTCCTGTCAGTCAATCTGCGCATCGCCGCCAACGTCATCGAGTCCGCCTGGCGGCATGGCGCGGAGAAGCTGCTCTATCTCGCCTCCTCCTGCATCTATCCGCGCGTCACGCCGCAGCCGATCCGCGAGGAGGCACTGCTGACCGGCGCGCTGGAGCCGACCAACGAGGCCTATGCCATCGCCAAGATTGCCGGGTTGAAGCTCTGCCAGGCCTATCGCCGGCAGCACGGGTTCGACGCCATCGTGGCGATGCCGACCAACCTCTATGGCCCGCACGACCGCTTCGACCTGGAAGCCGGCCATGTGCTGCCTTCCCTGCTGCGCCGCTTCCACGAGGCGAAGGAAGCAGGCGCGCCCGAAGTCATCGTCTGGGGCAGCGGCAGCCCGCGCCGCGACTTCCTGCACGCCGACGATCTGGGCACCGCCTGCCTGACGCTGCTGCGCGATTACTCGGACGAAATGCCGGTCAATATCGGCAGCGGCGATGACATACTGATCCGTGACCTCGCCTTTCTCGTCGCGGAAATCACCGGCTATCGCGGCGCGATCACCTTCGACCCCTCCCGGCCCGACGGCACGCCGGAAAAGCGGCTGGACATAACGCGGATCAGCGGGCTGGGCTGGCGCCCTGCCATCGATCTGCGCAGCGGCATCGAACAGACCTATCGCTGGTACCGGGAAAATTGTGCTAGGGAAACCGCCACAGTCTGAATTCGGAATCTGCAAACCCGAACGGGGCGGTTATGGACCTGGCTTCCTTCTACGCGGCGGAATTCGCGGAACATGCGGCGGTCACGGCGGCGACGCACGAGGCGCTGGCCCAGCCCTTCGCGGCGCTGGTCGAAGCCAGCTGCGCCGCGCTGAATGCCGGCGGCAAAATAATCTTCTTTGGCAATGGCGGCAGCGCCGCCGACGCGCAGCACCTGGCGACCGAATTGTCGGTGCGTTACATCACCGACCGCAAGGCGATCCCGGCGCTGGCGCTGACCACCGACAGCTCGGCGCTGACCGCCATCGGCAATGATCTGGGGTTCGAGCAGCTGTTCGCCCGGCAGATCGAGGCGCTGTGCCGCAAGGAGGATATGGTGATCGGCATCTCCACCTCCGGCCGCAGCCCCAATGTGACCAAGGGGCTGCAGGCGGCGAAGGCCATCGGCGCGCGGGTGGCGGCCCTTAGCGGCAAAAACGGCGGCGATCTGGTCGGGCTGGCCGATCCGCTGCTGATTGTCCCATCATCGACCACGGCGCGCATCCAGGAGATGCACATCATGCTGGGCCAGATGCTGTGCGGCGCCATCGAAAAGAAGCTGGGACTGGCGTCATGACAGAGGAAACCACCGACTTCACCGCCGATCTGGAGCGCATCGCCGGCGCCCGGCTGCTGTGCGTCGGCGACGCCATGCTGGACCGCTTCATCTATGGCAGCGTGGACCGCATCTCGCCGGAAGCGCCGATCCCGGTGCTGCAGATTCAGTGCGAACAGGCGATGCTGGGCGGGGCCGGGAATGTGGCGCGCAACCTGTCGGCGCTGGGCACGGAAAGCTGCTTCCTCACCGTGCTGGGCCGCGACGAGGCCGGCCGAATGCTGATCGGGCTGGTCGGCGAGGAAACCAGCATCGAAGCGCAGCTGCTGTTCGAGGAGAACCGCCGCACCACGGTGAAGCGCCGCTACATCGCCGGCGGCCAGCAGCTGCTGCGCGCCGATGACGAGCTGGTGGCGCAGATCGCGCCGGCCAGCGTCGCCGATTTGCTGTCGCGCGCCGAGACCGACCTTGCGACCAGCGGCGGACTGATCCTCTCCGACTATGGCAAGGGCGTGCTGACCGATGCCGTCGTCACAAGGCTGATCGAGATGGCGCGGGCGGCGGGCCGGCCCATCGTGGTCGATCCCAAAGGGGCGGATTTCGGGCGCTATGCCGGCGCCACCATCCTGACGCCGAACCGCAAGGAACTGGCCGAGGCGAGCCGCCTGCCGGTCGGCACCGATGCGGAGGTGGAGGAAGCCGCTAGGAAGATCATCGAGAGCTGCGACGTCGCCATGGTGCTGGTGACGCGCAGCCAGGACGGCATGACGCTGGTGCGCGCCGACGCCCCGCCGCTGCATCTGAAGGCGGCCGCGCGGGAGGTCTATGACGTATCGGGCGCGGGCGACACGGTGGTCGCGGTGCTGGCCGCCGGGCTGGCTGCCGGCATCCCGGTGGAGCGCGCGGCGGAACTGGCGAACCTGGCGGCCGGCATCGTCGTCGGCAAGGCCGGTACCGCCGTCGCCACACCGGGCGAGATCCTGAACGCGCAGCACGCCACCAGCCTGATGTCGATGGACCGCAAGACCGTGCCGCTGTCCACCGCCGCAGAGACCATCCGCGGCTGGCGTACCCACGGGCTGAAGATCGGCTTCACCAATGGCTGTTTCGACCTGCTGCATCCGGGCCATGTCTCGCTGCTGGCGCAGGCCCGCAAGGTCTGTGACCGGTTGGTGGTCGGGCTGAACAGCGACGCCTCGGTGAAGCGGCTGAAGGGCGAGGACAGGCCGGTGCAGTCGGAAGCCGCGCGCGCCGCCGTGCTGGGCTCGCTGGCCAGCGTCGATCTGGTGGTGATCTTCGCCGAGGACACACCAATCCATCTGATCGAAACGCTGCGCCCCGACGTGCTGGTGAAGGGCGCGGACTATACGGTGGAGACCGTGGTCGGCGCCGAGATCGTGCAATCCTATGGCGGGCGCGTCGTGCTGGCGACGCTGGAGGCCGGATTCAGCACCACCGGCACCATTGGCAAGTTGACTGGCGGCAAGCTGACCGGTCGCAAGGCGTAGGAGACAGCGGGATGGGCAGGCTCGACGGCAAGGTTGCGCTGATCACCGGGGCGGCATCCGGTATCGGCCGGGCCATCGCAAGGCGCTTCGCCGCCGAAGGCGCATCCATCCTGATCGCCGACCTGTCCGAGACTGTCCGCGAGGGCGGGGAGCCAACCCGCGCGCTGATCGAAGCCGAAAGCCATCCGGTGCGCTTCGTCGCCACCGACGTGTCCGACGAGGCGCAGGCGCAGGCCGCCATTGATGCCGCCGTCAGCAGCTTCGGCCGGCTGGACATATTGGTGAACAACGCCGCCATCGGCACCGACACACCGCTGACCGAGACGCCGCTGGCGGACTGGAACCGCGTCATCGCGGTGAACCTGACCGGCCCGTTCCTGATGGCGCGCGCCGCCGTGCAGCAGATGCTGACGCAAGATATCGTTCAGGGCGTGCGCGGGCGGATCGTGAACATCACCTCGCAGCACGGCATGGTCGCCGCACCGAACGACATCGCCTATGGCGTCTCAAAATCCGGCCTCGTCTATATGACGCGCCAGATCGCCGTGGATTATGCGAAGCACCACATCCTGTGCAACGCCGTGGCACCCGGAAAAATCCTGACCGGCAAGACCGGCCGTGCCGTCGATCCCGCCATCCTCGCTTATTCCGAATCGCGCACGCCGATGCCGCGCCTCGGCACGCCGGACGATGTGGCCGGGGCGGCACTTTTCCTCGCCTCCGACGATGCCAGCTTCATCACCGGTGAGAATCTGATGGTCGATGGCGGCTGGATGGCTTTCTAGCCGTTAGCGCGCGAGAAAACTCGTCAGATCGGTCTGTGCCACGTCGATCCCCTTGCCGAGCGCCGCGAACGCCGCGTCGAACTGGTCAAGCTGGGTTGCATGGTTGGGATCGAACAGCCGGTCCACCTGCGTACGCTTCCAGCCGAGAAGCCGCATCAGATCGGCGCGCGTTTTCCCCTGCTCCCACAAGGTCCGGTAGAGCGTCACCTTGAGGGTCAGCAGAGTCGAGAGGGTCGCCTGCACGGCACCATCCGTGCCTTCCGGAACAGGTTCCCACGCATCGAGGCGCGCGGCGATCGCCTCCTCGATGGCGTTACGGGCTTGGCGTACCGCCGCCTCCGCCGTCTCGCCATAGCTTGTGACCTCCGGAAGGTCCGGGCAGGTGGCGAGCAAGGTGCCATTATCGTCCCTAGTCAGAACGACGGGATAAGTCAGCATCAGATCAGTCCCAAATCGCGCTTAATCTTGTTCACAAGGCCCGTTCCGAGTTCCTTGGCGGAGCCGTGCATCGGCAATTGAGTCTTCCTGTCACCGAGACGGACCGTCAGATGACCGGAACCGCCTTTGTGACTGGCGAAGGTGCATCCCTGCTTTTTCAGCCAGCGCTTCAGTTCCTTCGCATTCATGCCATAGGATACTCCACAGATATGTGGAACGCCAGCCTACTGGTCAAGCTGCTAATTTGTGCAGCGCAGCAGCGGACTGCCCACGCTTTCAGCGCGCCGGGCCGTCCGTGAAACCGCATCGCGCGGCAGTGAAATTCCCATAACCACCTGATCCCCTGTCCTTTTGGCCGCTGGTCCTACCAGTGGCATGCACCGTGCAATTCCGGCGGCGAGGCCTCGGCACGAGGCTCCCAAGCAGAACAAGCGGACAGAGGAGTATTTCACATGGAACGCCGTTCCTTCATGAAGGCCGGCCTTGCCGGCACTGTTGGCGCGACTGCCGCGCTGGCCGCCCCGACCGTCGCGCGGGCGCAGTCCACCATCACCTGGAAGATGACCAACGCCTACGGGCCGAACGCCCCCTTCTATGTCGTCGGCCCGGGCAGCCCGACCGACATGGCGAAGAAGCTGGAGACGATGTCCGGCGGCCGGCTGAAGATCCAGCATTTCGCGGCGGGCGAGCTGATCCCGGCGCTGGAGGGCTTCGACGCCGTCGCCGCCGGCACGGTGGAGGCGAATGCCGCCAATTCCTATTTCTGGTCCGGCAAGGTGTTCGCCGCCCAGTATTTCACAACCGTTCCCTTCGGCATGAGCTTCCAGGGCCACATGGCCTGGCTGTATCACGGCGGCGGGCTGGAGCTGTGGCAGGAGGTCTACAAGCCGTTCAACCTCGTTGCCTTCCCGATGAACAATACCGGCGTGCAGATGACCGGCTGGTTCCGCAAGGAAGTGACCAGCGTCGATGACCTGAAGGGCCTGCGCATGCGCATTCCGGGCCTGGCCGGCAAGGTCTATGGCCAGCTGGGTGTCGATGCCCGACTGCTGCCCGGCGGCGAAATATTCCCGGCGCTGGAGCGCGGCGTGATCGACGCGGCGGAGTTCGTCGGTCCGTTCCAGGACCGCCGCCTCGGCCTGCAGAAGGCGGCCAAGTTCTACCACACCACCGGCTGGCACGAGCCCGCCACCACCGGCGAGCTGGTGATCGGCGCCGCTGCCTGGGAGAAGCTGCCGGCGGACCTGAAGGAGATGGTGAAGGTCGCCTCCATGGCCTGCGTGCTGGAAAGCCTGACCTGGAGCGAGGCGGTGAACGGCGAGGCCCTGACCGAGCTGGTGGAGAAGGATGGCGTGACCGCCAAGCCGCTGCCCGACGCGGTCATCGCGCGACTGAAGGAAGCCACCTATGACACGCTGGCGACCGAATCGGCGAAGGACCCGCTGACCAAGAAGGTCCATGACAGCTACATGGGCTTCAAGAAGAAGCACGATAAATGGGCGAAGCTGAGCGAGGGCGCGTTCCAGAGCGCCGCTCTCGGCAGCTGACACGCGTGAGCGCAATCGCGAAACTGGCCGGGCGGCTCGACCTTGTGGTCGAGCTGTTCGGCCGCCTCGCCGCCTGGATCGGTGTCGCCCTGGTGCTGCTGGTGGCCGGCAATGTGCTGGTCCGCTATTTCCTGCATACCGGCGCCATCTGGCTGCAGGAGCTGGAGTGGCATCTGATCGCGCCGATCGCGCTGTTCGGCATGTCCTATGCCCTGCTGCATGGCGAGGCGCTGCGCGTCGATGGCCTCTACCAGCGCTTTCCCGAACGCGTACGCCTTGCCATCGACATCGTCTCCGGCCTGGCCATGGCGCTGATCGCCGCCCTGCTGGTGAAGCTGTCCATCCCCTTCGTCCTGCAATCCTACGGCATGGGCGAAGGCTCGCCGAACCCGGACGGCATCCCGCACCGCTTCCTGCTGAAGGCGTTGATCCCGCTGGGCTTTGCCGTGCTGTTCGTGCAGGCAACGGCGGAGACGCTGAGGGCCATCCTGAAGCTTTTCCCTTCCCGCTGACCCGGTCTTTTCCATGTCCCCGAACGAGATTCTGGCGATCCTGACGGTCGTCTCCTTCTTCACCATGCTGATGGTGGGCGTGCCGGTCGCGGTCGGCCTCGCCGTCTCCGGCTTCGTGTTCGGCTACATCGGCTTCGGGCCGCTGCTGTTCAACCTGCTGCCGGCGCGCATCTTCGGCGTGGTCTCGAACTACACGCTGCTGGCCATCCCGCTGTTCGTCTTCATGGGGGTGATGCTGGAGAAATCGAAGCTGGCGGAAGAGCTGCTGGATGTGGTCGGCCATCTGTCCGGCTCGATGCGCGGCGGCATGGGTATCGCCATCGTGCTGGTCGGCGTTCTGATGGGCGCCTCCACCGGCATCGTTGGCGCCACCATCGTGACGCTGGGCCTGCTGACCCTGCCGGCGCTGCTGCGGCGCGGCTACGACAAGGGACTGGCCTGCGGCACGATCTGCGCCTCGGGCACGCTGGGGCAGATCATCCCGCCCAGCCTGATCCTGCTGCTGCTGGCCGATATTCTGGGTGAATCCGTCGGCACCATGTTTGCCGCCGCGGTGTTTCCCGGCCTGATCCTGGCCGGGCTGTACGTCCTCTACATCCTGGCCACCGCCTATTTTCGGCCCAGCCATGCCCCGGCAATCTCCGCCGAGGAGCGTGCTGCCCTGCCACGCCGTCAGCTCTATGCCAAGCTGTTCAAGGTGGTGTTGCCGCCGCTGTTGCTGGTGGTCGCGGTGCTGGGGGCCATCATCGGCGGCGTCGCCGCACCGACCGAGGCGGCCTCGATGGGGGCACTGGGGGCGATCCTCGTCTGCGCTGTCTCCGGCAAGCTCTCCTACGCCCTGCTGCGCGACGCGGCGCGGGCCAGCCTGTCGATCTCCGGCATGGTGTTCCTGATCCTGATCCTGTCGCAGGTGTTCGGCCTCGCCTTCCGCGGGCTGGGCGGCGAGAAGCTGGTCGAGCATATGTTCGAATGGGCGCCCGGCGGCGTGACCGGCAGCCTGATCTTCCTGATGCTGCTGCTGTTCGTGCTGGGCTGTTTCCTGGAATGGATCGAGATCAGCTACATCGCGGTGCCCCTGTTCCTGCCCTATTTCATCGCCCAGGACGTGAACCTGGTCTGGCTCGGCACGCTGATCTGCGTGAACCTTCAGACCAGCTTCCTGACACCTCCCTTCGGCTGGGCGCTGTTCTTCCTCAAAGGCGTCGCCCCGCCCGGCGTGACCACCGGCGACATCTATCGCGGCGTGGTGCCCTTCGTGCTGCTGCAGATGATCGGCATCGCCATCGTGTTCCTGGTTCCCGGAACGGCGACCTGGCTGCCGGCGGCCATCGGCTGGTAGCCGCCTGTTGTAGAGCCGCCCTCTTGTGGAGAAGGGGCCGGCATGCGATGTAAGAGCCTCCTGCCTTGAGAGACCCTTACCCATGCTAGGCTTCGACTGGCTGACGCCAGATATGCTGAGCGCCTTCTTCCAGGTGCTGATGATCGATATCGTGCTGGCAGGCGACAATGCCATTGTCGTTGGCCTCGCCGCCGCCGGCCTGCCGAAGGACCAGCGGGTGAAAGTCATCATGCTGGGCATCGCGGCGGCGACGGTGCTGCGCATCATCTTCGCGCTGATGACCACGCAGCTGATGCAGGTCATCGGCCTGCTGTTCGCCGGCGGCATCCTGCTGCTGTGGGTATCCTGGAAGATGTGGCGCGAGCTGCGCGCCGGCCATGCGGCGGAGCAGGCGGCCGCCAACGCCGCCCTCGACAGCGCGGATGAGAGCTTCACCGACCCGGCCAGCAAGGCAGCACCCGAGCTGCCGCGCAAGACCTTCGCGCAGGCAGCGCTGCAGATCGTGCTGGCCGACGTCTCGATGTCGCTGGACAATGTGCTGGCTGTAGCCGGGGCGGCGCGCGAGCATCCGGAGGTGCTGGTGATCGGCCTCGTGCTGTCGGTCGCCTTCATGGGGCTGGCCGCCAGCCTGATCGCCAACCTGCTGAACCGCCACCGCTGGGTTGCCTATGTGGGCCTTGCCATCATCCTCTATGTGGCACTGGCGATGATCTATGAGGGGGGCCTGCAGATCATGGCGGCAGCCCAGACCCTGTAGCCTAAGGCGCCTCGACAAAGCCACAGAAGCGCGCCAGTCTGGCGTAATGACAGCCAGCCGGGAACGCGCATGACGAGGACACCGTCGCTTGGTGACGATGGCGGCTTCGAGTGGAAGCGCCTGGCGCAACAGGAGCTTGACCGGGCGCTTGACCTGCATGAGCAGTTCGTCGGCGGCCGCATGGGCGGGCAACGTGCCAATTTCCTGCTGCACGACCTGTCCTATCTGGATTTTTCCGGCCGTGACCTGTCCAATGCCGACCTGTCGGGCGCGCGGCTGCATCACGCCGTGCTGGAGGGCGCCACGCTGCGCGCGGCCAGCCTGTTCGGCGCCGATCTCACGCAGGCCAATCTGCGCGGCGCGGACCTCACCCGCACCGACCTGCGCGGTGTGCATCTGCGCGGTGCCGACCTGACCAATGCCAACATGGTCGAATGCGACCTGCGCGACGGGCTGCTGATGCGCCCCGACAAGAAGGGCAATCTGGTCGGCATCGGCCAGCATGCCCGCACCACCGATGTCGGCTCCGCGATCCTGGCCCGCGCCGACCTGTCGAACGCCAAGATGTCGAACGCCTTCATCGTGCAGACCGACCTGACCGACTGCATCCTGCGCAATGTGAAGCTGGTGCGCGCCGACCTCAGCAACTCCAACCTCACCGGCTCCATCCTGGAAGGGGCGGACCTGACGGAGGCGACCTTCGACGGCGCCGTGCTGCATGGCGCCATCCTGATCGGCGCCATCCTGAGTGAGACCTCCTTCGCCGGCGCGGATCTGGCGGGGGCTGTCTTCGGCACGGTCGATTACGGCTCAGCCAGCTTCCAGAACGCGCTGAAGCCGGTGCATTTCGACACGCTGGATATCACGCTGCAAACGCTGGTGCGCCAGCATGTGGACTGGATCAGGACCGCCGGGAAGAAGGGCCGCCGCGCCAACCTGACGCGCATCGACCTTTCCGGCATGAAGCTGGCAGAGCTGAACTTCTCCGCCGCGGCCTTCGAGTTCGCGGTGCTCGCCAGAACCGACCTGCAGAAATGCGAGCTGCTGATGGCCGATATGGGCTTCGCCGACCTGCGCGGCGCGGATATCTCGCGCGCTGACCTGCGCGGGGTCAATCTGAAGCGCGCCAACCTGACCGGCGCCCGGCTGGTGGCCGCCAAGATGAACCCGGTGCCGATCTTCGGCGCGGTGACCCAGTTCTGGACCAGCCAGCTGGAGCACGCGAAGTTCGTCGAGGCGGACCTGTCGGGCATCGACATGCGCAAGGTGGTCGCCCGCAGCGCCAGCTTCGTGAAGGCGGTGCTGCGCAATGCCGATCTGTCGGGCGCTGACCTGCAGGATGCCGATTTCACCGAGGCCGATTTGCGCGGTGCCAATCTGGAAGGCTGCGATCTGCGCGGCGCCATTGGCATCCGGCAATGAGCAGCCTGCCCGCCACCGTGCCCGCAATCGCGGCGTCGCCGCTTATCGCCAGCGATATCGTGCGCGGCACCTGCCGGCTGCTCGCCGCACACGGCCATGGCACGCTGACCGAGGTGACGCTGCGCACCGGCCGCCGGGTGGATGTGATGGCGCTGGCGCCGGATGGCAGCATCACCGTGGTGGAGGTGAAATCCTCCGTGCAGGATTTCCGCAGCGACCGCAAATGGCGCGATTATCTGGAGTTCTGCGACCGGTTCTTCTTCGCCGTGGGGGAGGGGTTTCCGCACGACATCCTGCCGGACGAGCCAGGGCTGATCGTCGCTGACCGGTTCGGTGCGGCCATCCTGCGCGAGGCGCCGGAGGCACGGCTGGCGCCGGCGCGGCGCAAGGCACTGACCCTGAAATTCGCGCTGCTGGGCAGCCAGCGCCTGACCCGCACGCTCGATCCGGAAGCCTGCTGAACCCCAAAAGCAAAAGGCCCGCTTTTCAGCGGGCCTCTGCGTATCTCTGGAAGCGGCGCTATCAGGCGGCCTGCTTCTTCTCCATCGCCTTCACCACGCGGCGCTTAAGCTGGCGCGCCTCGGTGGTCAGCGCGGCCACCCGGGTGTTCAGCAGATAGGCGTCGATGCCGCCATTCTTCTCGATGGTGCGGATCGCGTTGGTGCTGAGTCGCACGCGGACCATGCCGAGCACATCGGACAGCAGCGAGGTTTCCTGCAGGTTCGGCAGGAAACGGCGGCGGGTCTTGTTGTTGGCGTGGCTGACGTTGTTGCCGACCAGCACGCCCTTGCCGGTGATCGTGCAGCGTTTCGCCATGTCTCGTCTCCGAATTCCTATGGCAGGGCAAGCCCTGACGGTTGAGCGGGCTTCTGGCCCAGAAAATAGCGTACCCAGCCGGCAATCCGGCTCAGGAGAGCGCGGTTTGTAGCCGCTCCCGCCCGCCCCGTCAAGCCATCCGGGACGGAATCTTTCCCAAATTTCTTTTAGACCGGCTTAAGGCTCGATGCGCACGCTGGGGCCGGACAGCAGCATCTTGCTCTTCACCGGCGAGGACAGCACGATGGAGCTGCTGGTCTGGCCGAAGGTCCGCAGCTGGGCAATCACAGCCTCCAGATGCGCCGGGGAGGAGACCAGCACCTTGAACAGGAAACAGTCGATGCCGGTAACATGGTGGCATTCGATGATCTCGCTCAGATTGCGGGCCATCGCGGCGACGCGGGCATACTGGTCGCCATTCAGCCTGAGATGGATGAAGGCCAGTGTCGGAAAGCCCAGTCGCGTCGGATCAATGGTCGCCCGGTAGCCGGCGACGATGCCCATATCCTCCATGCGGCGCACGCGTTCGGCCACGGCGGGTGAGGAAAGCCCCACACGACGGCCCAGCTCGCTGAAGGATAACCGCGCATCTTCCTGCAAAGCACGCAGGAGTTGCCAGCCAACCTTGTCTAGAACACTTTCCGAATCGAAAGCCATATTATCTGGGGAGTTTGGTTTTACGGATATTTTTTTTACTTTACTTTCCATCCACAGTTTCATCAACATTTTCCACAGCCGCCGCGAAAACAATCGCCCGGCAGCACCCGAACGGACCCCGGATGGACCTGCTTTTCTTCTATAAGGCGCTGGCCGTCGGCTTCGCGATCGCCGCCCCGGTCGGCCCGATTGGCGCGCTGTGCATCCAGCGCACGCTGAAGCGCGGCCTGCCGGCTGGGCTGGCGGTCGGGCTGGGGGCAGCACTGGCGGATGGCACCTATGGCGCCGTCGCCGCCTTCGGGCTGGTGTCGGTCATGGATTTCTTCGTGGCCTGGCAGGATGTGCTGAAGATCGGCGGAGGCGTGTTCCTGATCCTGCTCGGCATCAAGGCCATCGTGATCTATGCCGATGCCGACCGGCTGCCCGAACGCCCCATCCTTCCCTTCCTGGCCCCGGGCGGAAAGCTGGGCCTGGCGGGCGAGGTGATCGCCACCTTTGCGCTGACCCTGACCAACCCGATGACCATCCTGTCCTTCATCGCGATCTTCGCCGGGCTGGGGCTGATGCATGCCGGCGGCGAGACGTCGCAATCGATTGGCCTGACCGTCGGGGTGTTCGTCGGCTCCGCCCTGTGGTGGGTGCTGCTGTCCGGCTTCGTTACGGCAATCCGGGGGCGCATACCGGATACGGCGCTGCCCTGGATCAACCGTTTCGCCGGCGCGCTGCTGATCGGTTTCGGCGCCGCCGCCATCACCACCTAGGACTCCACATATGGCAGGCCCTGTCTTTCCGGTGTCGATCAAGGGGGTGATCCTGCATCGCGGGCAGGTGATCCTGCTGCGCAACGAGCGCGCGGAATGGGAATTGCCGGGCGGGCGTCTGGAACCGGGCGAGCAGCCGGAAAACTGCTTGCACCGGGAAATCTTCGAGGAGCTGTATCTCGATGTCGTGGTCGGTCCGCTGCTGGATTGCTGGACCTACCGCATCGCCCAGGTAGACCGCGAGGTGGTGATCGTCAGTTACGCCTGCCGGCTGAAGCACGATCTGGGATCGCTCAGCTTCAGCCAGGAGCATCTGGATGCCGGGCTGTTCGCAGTGGATGATCTGGCCGGTCTGGCCCTGCCGGAGGGCTATCGCCGCGCCATTGCCAAAGCGGCTGGCGGCGCTGCTTAATTCTCGTCGCCGGCAAGCTCGCGCTGATGCGTGAAATATTTGATGATCTGCTTCTTCAGCCCCGGATTCATGCTGTAGAAGAAGGCGCCGACCATGCCGTCGGGCTGCACCCGCGCCACCACCGCCTCGACCGGAAAGTCGATATTGACCACATCGTCCTTCACGCAGAGGCGCAGATAGATTTTCTGCTTCGGCACGACCTGGTCGCACGGACCGAAGAACAGGCCGGTCAGGCTCCAGTTCTTCAGCGCATAGCGATGCCCGTCAAGTTCGACGAAGCAATCCCCGACCGGCTCGACGCGCGGAGCAATCCGGCGCTCGTCGGTTGAGAGCATTTCCTTCAATCTCGCGAACATGACCTTGCCTTGCCTTTCCGTGGCCAACCGATTCAAATGTTCGCCACGACGCAATTAAACACGGTTAAGCTGAATCAATCGTTAACGCCACAAAACATTGAAAATGTGGCCTTATTGTCTCCGCCGGGAAGGGTCTGCGATCATGGTCGAAGTGAACATACTGCGCGATGTGGGCGAGATCATCGGCGCGGGCCTGGCCTGGATTGCCGATACGGTGCTGGGCGCCCTGGACTCACTGGGCGCCATCTTCTCGGATTTCTTCGGCGGGGTGGCCAGCGGCGCCGGCATGGACGATGCCAGCCTGTTCGCCTGGGTGCTGCTGGCGCTGGGAGCCTTGTTCATCGTGGGGGCGCTGCAGGCCTTCATCGGGGCGCGCATCGTCGGCGGCATCTTCCAGCTGGTCATCGGCGCCGCCCTGATCGGCTGGGCCGTGACATGAGGCCTATCTGAAGCTGTCGACCAGCCGGAAATCGAGGCGGTCGCCATCCGCCAGTCCCAGATGCTCACGCAGCCTGACCTCGCAGGCGATCTCCACCTGGTTGGCCGGATAGTCCGGCTCGTCGCCGCGCAGGATCAGCCCGCGATAGCGCCCGGCAATCAGCGCCCGGCCAATCGACAGCCCCTTGCGGGCCGGCGCATGGTCGGTCCACACGGTAACGCCCAGATCGGCCTCGGTCACATAGAAGGGCAGAAATCCGACAAAAGGCAGGTCGAGCAGCAAATTCAGCGTGCCCGGCACCATGCCGATACCGCCCGCCAGCGCCTGCAGCCCCTGATGCACCGGCTCCAGCGCCATGCGGTCGCTGGCGAAGCCACGCCCCGCCGCGACGCGCCCGCGATGGGCCGGCCCCATCGCCTCCACCCCGCTCAGTCGAACAGGCGGTCGATATCGTCCTGGCTGACGCCCTTGCCCTTCAGCTGCGGACCATTCAGCAGGGCGGCGTCGCCCTCGCGGGCATCCTCGCCGATTTCCTTGGACAGGCGTGCCAGCTCGTCCTTGCCCCACAGGCTGACCATGGTATTCAGCTTCTCGTCGATGAATTTCAGCGAGGTCACGACCTTGGAAACGCGCTGGCCGGTAATGTCCTGGAAGGTGCAGGCCTCGAACACCGCGCCGATACGGTCGCCGATGGCATCCAGCTTCTTGGTCATCGGCTTGTTGTCCGGTGCCATGTCGCGGATTTCCTGGGCGATGGCGTCGATTGCCTCGACGCTTTCCAGGATGGTGTTGGTCGCATCCTCGGTCGCCGCGACGATGGCGTCCAACTCCTGCGACATGCTGTTGAAATGGTCGGTATCCTCGCCCGGCTTGCGGATCGCCGCCAGTTCACGCCGGATCTTCTGGGTGAAGGCGAAAAGCTTCAGGATTTCGGGCTTAAGGTCAGTGGCGTTATTGCCGGACATTGTTCTGAATCCCCACAAAGACGGCCAGTGCCGCACTGGCCCAGCCTAGTAGCCGTCGAATTAAGCAAAGGTTAACGGCCTTGCTGGACGAATGGCGGAAAGATTCGCCATAGTGCCGTCCGTCATAGCCAAGTACCTTCAAACACAATGCCAGCCTTGGCCCGCCGCGGCCATAAAGAAAACCGGAAACAGGGAAGAACGCGATGGTCAGCAAGCCGAAATCCGATATCGAGATCGCCCGTGAAGCGCGCCTCAAGCCGATTGAGGAGATTGCCGCGAAACTGGCGATCCCGGCGGACCGGCTGTACCGCTATGGCCCGACCAAGGCGAAGATCGATCTTGGCTATATTGCATCGTTGAAGGACCGGCCGGACGGCAGGCTGATCCTGGTCACGGCGATGAGCCCGACCCCTGCCGGCGAGGGCAAGACCACCACCACGGTGGGCCTCGGCGACGGGCTGAACCGGATCGGCCGGAAGGCGATGATCTGCCTGCGCGAACCCAGCCTCGGCCCGTGCTTCGGCATGAAGGGTGGTGCTGCTGGCGGCGGTCATGCCCAGGTCGTGCCGATGGAGGATATCAACCTCCACTTCACCGGCGACTTCCACGCCATTGCGGCGGCAAACAACCTGCTGGCGGCGCTGATCGACAACCACATCTACTGGGGCAACGAGATCGGCATCGACACCCGCCGCGTCAGTTGGCGCCGCGTGGTGGACATGAATGACCGGGCGCTGCGCCAGATCGTCAGCTCGCTGGGCGGGGTGGCCAACGGCTACCCGCGTGAGGACGGGTTCGACATCGTGGTCGCCTCCGAGGTGATGGCGATCTTCTGCCTGGCGACCGACCTGGAAGACCTGACGGCCCGGCTGGGGCGCATCGTCATCGGCTATACCCGCGACCGCCGGCCGGTGCGCGCGGCCGAGTTGATGGCCGCCGGGCCGATGACAGCGTTGCTGCGTGATGCGCTGATGCCCAATCTGGTGCAGACGCTGGAGAACAACCCGGCCCTCGTGCATGGCGGGCCGTTCGCCAACATCGCGCATGGCTGCAATTCGGTGATCGCCACCAAGGCAGCGCTGAAGATGGCCGACTATGTGGTGACCGAGGCCGGGTTCGGTGCCGATCTGGGCGCCGAGAAATTCTTCGACATCAAGTGCCGCAAGGCGGGACTGGCGCCGGATGCCGCCGTCCTCGTCGCCACCGTGCGCGCGCTGAAGATGCATGGCGGCGTCGCCAAGGCCGATCTGGGGCAGGAGAATGTCGCCGCCGTCGAGGCCGGCCTCGCCAATCTGGGCCGGCACATCGCCAATGTGCGGAAATATGGCGTGCCGCTGGTCGTCGGCATCAACGGCTTCACCGGCGATACCGAGGCGGAGGTCGCCGCCGTGCTAGAATTCTGCCGGGCGCAGGGCGTGGATTGCTTCCTCAACCGGCACTGGGCGGAAGGCGGCAAAGGCATTGAGGCGATGGCCGCACGCGTGGCCGAGCTGGCGGATAGCGGTCAGTCCAACTTCAAGCCGCTCTATCCCGACGGGATGCGGCTGGCGGAGAAAATCCGCACCGTGGCGCGGTCGATCTATGGCGCCGAGGACATCGCCTTCGACGCCACCGTCGCCAAGCGCTTCGAGCAGCTGGAGGCGGATGGGTTCGGCAATTTCCCGGTCTGCATCGCCAAGACGCAGTACAGCTTCTCGACCGATGCCGCGGCACGCGGCGCGCCGTCGGGCCATATCGTGCCTGTGCGCGAGGTCCGGCTGTCGGCGGGGGCGGAATTCGTGGTGGCGATCTGCGGCGACATCATGACGATGCCCGGTCTGCCGCGCGTGCCGGCGGCCAATGCCATCCATGTGAACGAAAAGGGTGAGATCGAGGGGCTGTTCTAACGCAGCCCCTCAAAACCCGGTCGGGAAAAACGGTCAGGACAGGCCGATCTTGCCCATGGCGAGGAACTTTTCGCGGCGCTTCGCCTTCAGCTCCTTGCCGTCCAGCGGCAGCAGCGTCTTCAGCGCCTTCTCCACGGCATCGCCCAGCGCGGTCAGCGCGTCGCCCGGCCGGCGATGCGCGCCGCCCACCGGCTCGGCCACGATCTCGTCGATGACGTCGAGCTTGTGGAGGTCCTGCGCGGTCAGCCGCAGCGCCTCGGCGGCAACCTGAGACTGGTCGGAACTGCGCCACAGGATCGAGGCGCAGCCTTCCGGCGAGATCACCGAATAGACCGAATGCTCGAACATGATGACATGGTCGGCGGCGGCCAGCGCGATGGCGCCACCGGAACCGCCCTCGCCGACGATGCAGGCGATCACCGGCACCTTCACGGCAAGGCAGGCCTCGATGGAGCGGGCAATGGCCTCGGCCTGGCCGCGCTCTTCCGCACCGACGCCGGGATAGGCGCCCGCCGTATCGATGAAGGTGACGATGGGCAGGCCGAACCGGTCGGCCAGCTCCATCAGCCGGCGCGCCTTGCGGTAGCCCTCGGGCTTCGCCATGCCGAAATTATGGCGCACCCGTTCCTCGGTGGTCGCGCCCTTCTCCATCCCCATGACGACGACGGAATGGCCGCGGAACCGCCCCAGGCCGCCCGGCAACGCGGCATCCTCGGCGAAGTTCCGGTCGCCGGCCAGCGGCGTGAATTCCTCGATCAGGTGCGAGACGATGTTCTTGAAGCGCGGCCGGTCCTGATGGCGGGCGACCTGCACCTTCTGCCAGGGAGTGAGCTTCTGGTAGGTGGTCAACAGCAGACGCTCGACCTTGCCTTCCAGCCGGGCCACTTCCTCGGCGATGTTGATCTCACTGCCGCCGGACAGGTGCCGAAGCTCCTCGATCTTGCCTTCGACCTCGGCAATCGGCTTCTCGAAATCCAGAAAACTGCGCATGCGCCCCAAGGACCTGTTGTGTCGCGAAGTCGGCGGCACCATACCGGCGCCGCCGTCTTGGCACAAGTCGGGGGTTTATCCCGCTAGAGTCTGGACCGGGCGAGAAAGCGCAGGGTCAGCGCCACCGCGACACTGGCCAAGCCGATCACGAAACCCAGCCACACGCCATAGACGCCGCCCCAGCCCGGCGCGATATCGACCCAGTAGCCCAGCACCACCGCACCGGTGAAGCCCAGCCCCCAATAGCCGGCAATCGCATAGGCCATCGGCACAGCGGTATCGCGCAGGCCGCGCAGCGCCCCCAGCGCGATGGTCTGGGTGGCATCGAACAGCTGGAACCAGGCCGCGATCAGCAACAGCCGCACCGCGATCTCGATGACCGGCACATTCTCCGCCAGCGCGTGATCGAGGAACAGGCCGGCGATGAAATCCCCCGCCAGCCAGAAGCCAAGCGCCGCCAGCGCCGCATAGCCGAGGCCAAGCGACAGCGAGATGACGCCTGCCCGTCGCACGCCCGGCCGGTTGCCGGCCCCGACCGCCAGCCCGACACGGATCGTCGTCGCCTGCGACAGGCCATAGGGCACCATGAAGCTGAGCGCCGCGCATTGCAGGGCGATGGCGTGTGCCGCCAGCGCCTGGATGCTGATGGCGCCGATCAGGAAGCTGGCGGCCGAGAACAGCCCGACCTCAGCCAGGTTGGTCAGGCCGCTGGGCACGCCGATGCGGAAGATGGTGGCGAAGCGCGACCAGTCCGGCCGCCACCAGCGCGCCAGGATGCGATAGCGCCGCAGCCGCCGGTTCGTCAGGCAATAGGCCAGCAGCACGGAGAACATGGCGATGTTCACCAGCACGGAGCTGACCGCCGCGCCCACCAGCTCCAGCCTCGGAAAGCCGAAATTGCCGAACATCAGCGTGTAATTGCCGAGGATGTTCAGGAAGAAGCCGGTGGTGGAGCTGATCAGCACCAAATGCGCCTTGCCATGCGATGCGACCAGGATGCGCAGCGGAATCAGCCACAGGACGAAGGGGATGGCGATCAGCGAGACATGCAGATAGCTCTCCGCCAGCGTCACCGCCTCCGGCTGCTGGCCCAGCAGCGACATGATCGGCGCGGAGAACAGCAGCACGAAGAAATAGGGCACCGACAGCGCGGCTCCGGCCCAGAATCCCTGTCGCACGCTGCGCCGGACATTGCGGAACTGCCGCGCCCCCAGCGCCTGCGAGATCATCGGCGCGACCGCCGCCAGAATCCCCATGCCCAGGAAAAACAGCGGAAACATGTAGTTGGTCGCCAGCGTACCGGCGGCCAGCATTTCCGGCCCCAGCCAGCCGGTCATCACCACGTCGGTAGTGTTGATCGCCATCTGGGCGAGCTGCGCCAGGATCAGCGGCAGCGCCAGCTTCAGCGTGGCGCGGGTCTCATCCCAGTTGGGCCGGCCGCTCTCGGCAGGCGGGCGGGTGTCTTTCAAAAGACTGGCGGCGACGGACATTCTTCATTCCTCCGCCGAGGGAGCCGGACAGACGGGGCGCTGGATTTTGGTGGCAAGCAGCCTGGCAGAAATAAAAAAGCGCGCCTTCGTCAGGGTCCGGCGCGCTCGGCTGTTCTTATTTCAGCGTTGGATTATGGCGCGCGGCGGGCGGACTCGTTCCGGGATTCCGACGGAATTCCCGCGAGAGAGACAGCCTCGATCCTGATGAAGGTGCGTTTTGCCATAATGATCCTGTCCTACCCGCCCCTCGCCGCCCGGTCAAGCCGGGAAGTTACAGAGATGAGGATGCCGGTGATTACGCACCGGCATCGCCCCATTTTTCTTCCCGTCACCCCCGCACTTGTTGCCCATGGGCACATCGGGGGTCCAGGCTTCCGCTTGCTGGATCGACTGTCGAGTAAACTGAACCCTGGATTCCCGGCACAAGGCCGGGAATGGCAGTCAGAGGAGGGGGTTAGCGGCAGAGAATGAGGCCTTACTTGCTCAGGAAACCGTCAGCGTGTCGCCGGTCCGCACGGTGCCCGGCTCGGTCACCTGCAGATAGACACCCATGTCGAAGTGCCCGAAGCCCCGGCGCAGCGCCAGCGGCAGGTTGGCGTCACGCTCCGCCGTCTGCGGGTTCACATTGGTGGCGGCACAGCGGCCGATGCGCTTGTAGAGTTTCAGCCCGACCTCACCCAGCTGGACTTTCGTCTCCTCGGTCCAGCCGAATTCCGCCCAGGCCGGCAGCCCCTCGATATAGAGATTGCCGCGGAACCGGATGGGATCGACCGGATGGCCGGTGACTCGCTCCAGATCGCGGATGCTGGCGAGGTTGATGAGCGACAGCTTGCCGTCAAGGGAATCGGTGAAGGCATCCTCCTTCGCCTCGATCAACCGCAGCGCTCCACGCACCTCGCCGGCCAGATAGGCACGCAGGAAATCCTCGACGATGGTGCGGCCCAGCGGCGTGGTGATGTCGGCGCGCGCCACCTGCCGGCCGTCGCGCTTCAGCGTCAGATGCCCGGTCTCCGGCTCGAAAGCCGCCTCAATGCCGGCCAGCTTGGCGCAGTTTACCAGCGTGACGAAATTGGCCTTGGGCGCCCAGCCGCCATCCGGCGGCAGATCGGTGGTGGAGCCGTGGGCGATGGCGAAGCGCCGGTCATGCGGCAGCGCCTTGTCGACCGACAGGGCGGCGGATTCGAGGTCGTGCGCGCTCATCCCCTTCACGGGGTAGCGGCACAGGCGGGCAAGGGTCGGCGAATCGGACATGCTTCACTCTCTAAACCTATAGGGTGCCCTGTCAACGCGCGATTCCAGCCACTTATTCACGCACCCGCCTCTTGTGTGACACAAAGGACACGCCATCTCTAGCACAGAGCATGGATCCTCTTCCGATGCGGCCGCCGCCAGGCGGGGCCGCGCCCTCGGAAATGGCCTTACGGGCAGCACGGATCGATGTGTCGCAAAAGGAGAAATCGCATGGACATCGAGAAATTCACCGAACGGTCGAAGGGCTTCCTGCAGTCGGCCCAGACCATGGCGCTGACGCGCGGCCATCAGCGGCTGATGCCGGAGCATCTGCTGAAGGTGCTGCTGGACGATGCGGAAGGGCTGGCCGCCAACCTGATCCGCGCTTCGGGCGGCGACCCCGCCAAGGCGCTGGCCACCACCGACGCGGTGCTGGAGAAGCTGCCGCGCGTCGAGGGCAGCGGCGCAGGGCAGGTCTATCTCTCGCCGGAGCTGGCGCGCATCCTCGACCAGGCCACCAAGATCGCCGAGAAGGCGGGCGACAAGTTCGTCACCGCCGAGCGGCTGCTGCTGGCGCTCGCCATGGCCGACGGCACGGATGCCGGCAAGGCCCTGAAGGAGGCCGGCCTCACCCCGCAGAAGCTGAACGAGGCGATCAACGATGTCCGCAAGGGCCGTACCGCGGATACCGCGACCGCCGAGCAGGGCTATGACGCGCTGAAGCGCTATGCCCGTGACTTGACGGCCGCCGCGCGCGAAGGCAAGATCGACCCGGTAATCGGCCGCGACGAGGAAATCCGCCGCACCATCCAGGTTCTGTCGCGCCGCACCAAGAACAATCCCGTGCTGATCGGCGAGCCCGGCGTCGGCAAGACCGCCATCGTCGAGGGGCTGGCCCAGCGCATCGTCAATGGCGACGTGCCGGAGACGCTGAAGAACCGCCGGCTGCTGTCGCTCGATCTGGGCGCGCTGATTGCCGGCGCCAAGTTCCGCGGCGAGTTCGAGGAACGGCTGAAGGCGGTGCTGAGCGAGATCGCCTCGGCGGCCGGCGAGATCATCCTTTTCATCGACGAGATGCACACGCTTGTGGGTGCGGGCAAGGCGGATGGCGCGATGGACGCCTCCAACATGCTGAAGCCGGCGCTGGCGCGCGGCGAACTGCATTGCGTCGGCGCCACCACGCTGGACGAATACCGAAAGCATGTGGAGAAGGACGCCGCCCTGGCGCGGCGCTTCCAGCCGGTCTTCGTGTCCGAACCGTCGGTGCCGGAGACCATCTCCATCCTGCGCGGGCTGAAGGAGAAGTACGAGCTGCATCACGGCGTGCGCATCACCGACAGCGCCATCGTCGCGGCGGCGCAGCTGTCCAACCGCTACATCACCGACCGCTTCCTGCCCGACAAGGCCATCGACCTGGTGGACGAGGCCGGCAGCCGGCTGCGCATGCAGGTGGATTCGAAGCCCGAGGAGATCGACGAGCTGGACCGCAAGATCATCCAGCTGAAGATCGAGCGTGAGGCGCTGAAGAAGGAGAGTGATTCCGCGTCGCGCGACCGGCTGGAGAAGCTGGAGGTCGAGCTGTCCGAGCTGGAGAGCGAGAGCGCCGACCTGACCGCGCAGTGGCAGAGCGAGAAGGAAAGCCTGTCCGCTGGCCAGAAGCTGAAGGAACAGCTGGACCAGGCCCGCACCGAGCTGGAGATCGCGCAGCGGCGCGGTGAGCTGCAGCGTGCCGGCGAGCTGATGTATGGCGTCATCCCCGAGCTGGAGCGCAAGCTGAAGGGTGCCGAGGATGACGGCAGCCATCACATGCTGAAGGAGGAGGTGACGGCGGAGGAGATCGCGCAGATCGTCTCGCGCTGGACCGGCATCCCCGTCGACAAGATGATGGAGGGCGAACGCGAGAAGCTGCTGACCATGGAGGGCAAGCTGCGCCAGCGCGTGATCGGCCAGGACCCGGCCATCATTGCCGTGTCCAACGCCATCCGCCGCGCCCGCGCCGGGCTGCAGGACCCGAACCGGCCGATCGGTTCCTTCCTGTTCCTCGGCCCCACGGGTGTGGGCAAGACGGAGCTGACGAAGGCGCTGGCAGAATTCCTGTTCGATGACGAGCAGGCGATGGTGCGCATCGACATGTCGGAATACATGGAGAAGCATGCCGTCAGCCGGCTGATCGGCGCGCCTCCCGGCTATGTCGGCTATGAGGAGGGCGGGGCGCTGACCGAGGCGGTGCGTCGCCGGCCCTATCAGGTGATCCTGTTCGACGAGGTCGAGAAGGCCCACCCCGACGTGTTCAACGTGCTGCTGCAGGTGCTGGACGATGGCCGCCTGACCGATGGCCAGGGCCGCACGGTCGATTTCCGCAACACGCTGATCATCATGACCTCGAATCTGGGGTCGGAGATAATGGCCAGCGATGCCAGCGGTGCCGATGTGGAGAGCATGCGGGCCGCCGTGATGGAGGTGGTGCGCGCCGCCTTCCGCCCGGAATTCCTGAACCGGCTGGACGATATCCTGCTGTTCCACAGGCTGACCCGGGAGAACATGACCGGCATTGTCGAGGTGCAGCTGGGCCGTCTGTACAAGCTGCTGGAAGACCGCAATATCGCGCTCGACCTGTCGGACGCGGCGAAGGCCTGGCTGGGCGATGCCGGCTACGACCCGGTCTATGGCGCCCGGCCGCTGAAACGGGTGATCCAGCGCGAACTGCAGAACCCGCTGGCGACCATGATCCTGGAAGGCTCGATCCATGATGGCGACCGGGTAAAGGTCGATGTCGAGGATGGCCTGCTGGCGATCAACGGCAAGCGCATCGTGGAGCAGGCCGCCTGAGACTGTTTTGCCTGACCCCAGGCCGTTTGCCGCAAAAGCAAAAACCCCCGGGAGCAATCCCGGGGGTTTTTCTATTGCCTTGAGGCGACGCAAAAGCGTCTCGGTCCACTCCGCCCGTCACCCCCGCATTTATTGCGGGGGTCCAGGCCTCAGCTAACTGGATGCCCGGCCGATCAGACTGAACCCTGGATTCCCGGGACAAGCCCGGGAATGACAGTCAGAAAAACTGATCGACCGAGAGACAGTCTGCACAGCCCGCTCAGGCGGCGCCGCTTTCCTCTTCCACCGGCAAGGTGCCCTGCTCGGCATCGGCGCTGCGGACCCGGGGCGCGCGACGGCGGCGCACCGGCGCGGCCGGCTGCTCAGCATTATCGCCGGCTTCCGGTGCGGCGACAGCCTCCGGCGTCTCGGCATCGGCACTGCGCGACCGGCGCGGGCGGCGC